>JAEWAH010000306.1 GCA_023391725.1 Bacillota bacterium
CCTTCAACAGCGCATTCTTGATATCTGTGATGAGCATATGTCCCGGTGCGTGAGTGATGGCGAACTCGGGCTTCACCCGCATCACCACGGCTTGGGGCGTTACGCCGCAGGGCCAGAACACGGGCACCTCTCCCGGGCGGATGGAGACGCTCTCGCCATAATCCGGGTGGTCGATATCCCGGATGCCGATGCCTGCCGGGTCGCCGATATGCACCGGCGCGCCGTGGACCCTGGGCATTTCGGCGGTAACGGTCACCGCTTTGATGACCAGCTCCTGGGGCACGGGCCGCATGCTTACTACCATGTTCCCATGAAATATCCCAGCTGGCGTAAGTGCGATGGAGGTGTTGTACATGGGTACGTTCCGGTTTTCCTCAATGTGGCGGACGGGCACCCCCGCCTCCAAAAGCGATTCTTCAAAGGAGAAACTGCAACCGATAAGGAAGCTCACCAGATCGTCCCGCCAGATATCCCCCGCCTTTAGGCATTCCCCTGTCATCACGCCGTGCTCATACACCCGGTACCTGGGGATATCAAGGGCAGTGTCCGCATCCTGAGCCAGATAAGGAAGCTTTCTGCTGCCGGGATCGCTGACTTCCAGCACCGGACAGGCCTTGGGGTTGCGCTGGGTGAACAGCAGGAAGTCATAGGCATATACCTTTGGCAGCGCAATCAAATTGGCCTGGGCATACCCCAGGCACATGCCCGCGGTAGGCCCGGTGATCTTGCCTTCCCGAATGAGCTTGCGCACTTCCGCCGGCTTCATATGGGCGTAATCCATAGTACCTATCCCCTATCCCAGCATCCGCTGCCATTTTTGATATTGCTTTTGCTCCCTGCGGTACAGCCGCTGGGCATCCTTCACGGAAATGCTTTCAAAGCGGACCTTATCCCCCATCTTGCACTGGGCGATACGTGGGATGTCCACGGAGATCACCGTGGCGATTTTGGTATAGCCCCCCACCGTTTGCCTGTCGCACAAAAGGATGATGGGTTTCCCGCTGGCGGGCACCTGCACACTGCCCAGAGCGGTGGCATCGGAAATGATGTCTGCGCCGCTTACAAAGGCAAGAGCCGGGCCATCCAGGCGGCAGCCCATGCGGTCGGATTCGTTGGTGACAGCGTATTCCTCTTTGAGGAAGGTCTTTAATCCTTCCTGGGTGAAGGCGCCATCTTGCGGGCCCAATACCACCCGCAGTGTTTGAACGCCGGATGGCTGCTCCAGGGCCGGTAAAACACGCTTTGGCATGTTAGGAAGCTTCGTCCGGGGCGCGGCGAAGGGGATCTCATCCCCTCTTTTGATAGCCCGCCCATAAAACCCGCCCAGAGCATACTTGATTTGGGTGGACTTGCTGCCCATGGCTTCGGGCACGGCAAAGCCTCCCGCAAAGGCCATATAGATCCGGCAGCCTTCCTTTGCGGCCCCAAGCGCCAGCGTATCCCCGGCCTTCATCAGCAGCGCAGTATACATGGGCGCCGGTTCCCCGTTGCGGCTAGGCTCGCACAGCCCGCCGGTAATGGCGATGATGTTGTCCTGCTGAAAAGTGATCTCCGCCCCCAGCAGCGTCATTTCCAGCACTGCTTCCCCCAGGGGGTTGCCCACCAGCAGGTTAGCCATAATCATGGCGCGTTTGTCCAGCGCGCCGCCAGGCGAAAAGCCGTATTGCTGGTAGCCCGCCCGGCCAGCGTCCTGGATGGTGGTGAAAAGGCCGGGATGCTCAATGAGAATGCTCATGATTCCCCCTCCTTGATCACCCGGATCTGATACTCTCCGGACCCTACCTGGGTACGGATTTCTTCAAACCGTGCTTCATCGATGGGCACAAAACGCAAAAAGTCCCCTGCTTCATACAGGATGGGCTGCTCCCTTTGGGGATCGTACAACTTTACCGGTGTCATGCCGATCAGCTGCCAACCGCCAGGAGATGGCATGGGATAAATACCTGTCTGCTCTCCACCAATGCCCACCGAGCCGGGGAGGATCTTGGTGCGAGGCGTTTTCAGGCGCGGGGTGTGGATGCGTTTGTCCAACCCACCCAGATAAGGAAAGCCGGGCAGGAAGCCCAGCATATAGATGCGGTAATCCACGCCGCTGTGGATGGCAATGACTTCTTCTGGCGAAAGCCCGGCGCTTAAGGCCACGAATCCGAGGTCCTCCCCAAAACTTCCGCCATAGCATACCGGAATCTCCCACACGCGCTTTGATGCTTTGGCTGCCTGGCCCAGGTTATTGGTCAGACGGCGAAGCTTTCCCCTGAGGCGGCGGAAAGAAATCAGGGCGGGATCATAGCTTACCAAAACAGAACGGTAGGTAGGGACCCATTCTGTGACGCCGGGAAGCTTTGCTTCCTTCAGCGCCCCGGATAAGGCCCGTACCTTGCCGTTTGTTTCCTCGCTGATCTCATTTGTGAATTCCACCGTCAGGGCGCAGTCCCCAACGGGCAGGAACACGCATCCGTCCATGGGCTTTCCCCCTTCCGGTGATCTTATTTTAAAGCGGCGCCTTCCGCTTCAAAGAACTTCAGCTCCAGCACCTTGTCAAACCAGGTGCGGCAGGTTTTTTCCACCTGCGGGGGGTAAGCGATGCACTCGCGCATCAGTTCCACAATCAGCACATTCATTTTCAGGTCGAACCCATCGATGGCAGGGATCAGCCAGCCGTTCATATCCACCATGCCGTTGCGGGTGGCGCAAAGGAGCATTTCCCTTTCCAGGCTCCCGTCATGCATGACGGAGAGGTCCTTTAAGAGGAAAGCTAATGAGGCCATCAGCGCGTAGCAGCCCCAGTCCGACACGGTGGCGGTGATCACACAATCTGCCTTGGTGCGCACGGCGATGCCGCCGCCGCAGCCACAGGCACAGCTGCCCGGCGCCGCATAAGGGATATACTTTTCCAGATGGTCACCGAGCGATCCCAGGCCCATCTCGTTACCCAGATCGCCGATAGCGACAGTCAGGATATGCTCCTTTTGCAAAAGTCCAAAGAGGATATCGGACTTGTCTTCCAGGGCGGTAACATTTTTGCCGATGGCGTTGTGGTACTCGCCCAGGCTGTTGGCGCCGGGATGCTCGATACTGATGCCAACCGCAGGCCTGCCCTGCTTTAAAAGCTCCTCCGCCTGCCCCTGCGCCTTTTGAATATCCTTGGTGAAAGGAATGACGGTCATGGCCGCGGGGTACTTTCGCGCTTCTTCTATGGTATCGTACACGTGCAGCCCGGCCACAGACGCCATGTTCCGGGCCGCCTGAACGCATTCCTCGGGACAGATAAGCACCGGCACCGCCTCAAAGCCCTTGCACAAGGCCCTGCACAGCAGCACGGAGCTTACGATCCCATCCGTCTCCGGCTTTTGGTGGGTGGGCAGAATAAAACCGGTAAAGATATAGACCAGGTCATGCGGGTGCAGCGCTTTTTGGATATGCTTCGCCGCGTTCATGCAAAGGGGCTCGTTTGTAAGCTTCCTTGCCCCGGCATATAGGATACGGCAAACGCCGTATCCCCTGGGGTCCAGGTTCATCAGATCGTCCAGGTCTTGACCTACGTTAAGGAGGGTCAACTGCTGCTGGTCCATGATGCATTCCTCAAAAATACCGATTTATTTTCCGGCCTTTATTTCAGCTTTGAACCTGGCAACATAGGCGTCCTGCAAAGTCTTGAGCAGCTCCTGCGCCTTGCCGCCCACGGGCTTTCCATCGATCTCCCTTACGCTGCAGCACAGGGCGCCAGCGCTGGTGAAGATCACTTCGTCCGCATCCATCATTTGGGATACGGTAAAGGCTTCTTCCTGAACGGGGATGCCATTTTCCTTGGCGATCTGGATCAAGTGCATCCTGGTGATGCCGGCCAGGATCAGGTTGGAAAGAGGCGCGGTGCGGAAAACGCCGTCCTTCAAGATGTGGATGTTGCTGTGGGCGCACTCGGTAACCATCTCGCCACGGTGGAACACCGCCTCGTCACACTTGGCTTCCTGGGCGCGCTGGGAAGCAATGACGGCGGGCAAGAGGTTCAATGTCTTGATATTGCAATGGTAGAAACGCGTATCTTCCAGCGTGATTAACTTATATTTGCCGTAAACATCCCGCATGGGGTTATGGCGCACGGTCACCCAGAAGTTGGGGCCGGTAGCCGCTCCGGAATAGGCGTGACCGCGCATGCCCGTACCGCGGGTCACCTGCCAGTAGACCATGGTCTCATTGTCGTCCACTTTCTTGGTCAGGTCCTTAAGGAGCGCTGCCATCTCTTCCTTGGACATGGAAAGCGGGATCTCGATCAGCGCTGCGCTGCGGTAAAACCGGTCGATATGGTCCATCAAAGCGAAGGGGACTTTATCAACGGCGTAGGTAGCATCGTACACGCCGTCCCCGAAATAGCTCACACGGTCATTCATGGGCACCATCATATCTTGGATCAGGCCGATCTTACCATTGTAATAGCCCAGGTTCTCCATGGTTTCGCCTCCCAATTTTTGCAGGAAGAAATGCTCCCAAGGCAGACTTCTCCCTGTCACTCAATCTATGATACCGCGAAGTGCTTTGTTTGTAAATCCATTTTGCATCTTTTATAGAGTGAACCTTCACTTTTGTACAAGCAGTGTACAATTAATAATGGACATTTTGGAGCAATGGATACGCAAGGACACATTGGTTTTCGCAAATACCCGCTCCTATGAACCGCATCCCAAGCACCGGGCAATATGGAAGACTGAAGACGGCAATGATGCAGCCTATGCCAAAGGGCCGAGACATCATTTCCGGTTGCATGCCCCGCTCCAATGATTCCGGGGAAAGTTTTGATACAAGCCACAATTGATGGTATACTTTTCATGGGAGGCGATTGGTCCCTTGAAAACGATTCTTATAGTTGAAGATGATCGCACGATCCTGATGGGGCTTGCGTATTCGCTCCAGCAGGAGGGCTACGCAGTACTGCAATGCGTGACTGCCGAAGAAGCCCGCGCCGCCATCACCCAAGGTCAATTTGACCTGGCGCTGCTGGACATCAACCTGCCCGACGGCAGCGGCTATGACTTGTGCCGTCTCATACGCAAAAGCAGCGCCACGCCAGTGGTGTTCCTGACTGCATATGATGACGAGGTAAACGCCGTCATGGGGCTGGACATGGGCGCAGACGACTATATCACCAAGCCCTTCCGCGTGCTCGAGCTGATGTCCCGCCTGCGTTCGATCCTGCGCCGCGTAGGAGGCCAGGACAGCGCAGAGCAGCTTCATCTTGGCAATATCACCATCAACGTAAAGCAGGCGCGGGTGTTAAAAGACGGGGAGGAGATTCCCCTGACCGCGCTGGAATACCGCCTTTTGCTGACCCTGGCTACCCACAGCGGACAGGTATTAAGCCGAACCCAGCTGCTGGAGGGCATCTGGGACGTTGCGGGCGAGTTCGTCAACGACAACACGCTGAGCGTATATATCAAGCGCCTGCGGGAGAAGCTGGGCGACGATCCTCAAAATCCCCGGCTTATTCAGACTATGCGCGGCCTGGGCTACCGGGCAGGGGAGTAAGGCGATGCTGCGCAACAGGGAGTTCCGGCTGTTCCTTTTGGCCCTTGCCGTCCTGGCGGCGGCGGGCGCCGCGGCTGGCTTTATCATTTCCCCGGCAGCAGGGGTCGTCAGCTTAGGGACGGCGGCCCTCATCATCGGGGCAGCGGTGGGCTTCACTGCCTGGCGATACGGTAAGATCGCGCGCCTGAGCGGCCTTTTGCGCCGAATCAACGGCGGCGACCATAGCCTGGATCCCCGGGACGAGGCCGAGGGCGAGCTTTCCATCCTGAAAAGCGAGCTTTACAAGACGACTGTTATGCTGCGCGAACAGAACGAACGCTTGCAGCTGGACAAAGCTGCGCTCACGCAGCTGCTCACCGATGTGTCCCACCAGCTGAAGACTCCGCTGACGTCTCTTTTTGTGATGACCGACCTTCTATGTGACGCGGACCTGCCTGAAGAGCGCCGCGCAGAATTCATCCAGCGCATCCAAGCGCAGCTGGAGCGGCTGCAATGGCTGGTGAACGCATTGTTGAAGCTCTCCCGGCTGGACGCGGGCACGGTGCAGTTTCAGTGTGAAGATGTGCCGGCAAAGGAGATGCTTACGCGGGCTATTGCGCCGCTTTTGATCCCGATGGAGCTGAAAGGCCAGTCGCTGCACATGGACGCCGGTTCCGTCACGCTGCGATGCGACCCCAGATGGACGGCGGAAGCGGTGCTCAATATCGCGAAAAACTGTATGGAGCACACGCAGGAGGGCGGCGATCTGACGCTTATCTGCTCCGAAAACCCGCTCTACACGCAGATCACCGTCAAGGATACCGGGCCGGGCATCGACCCGGAAGACCTGCCCCATATCTGGGACCGCTTCTACCGCGGCAAAAATGCCCGGGAGGATAGCGTTGGCGTAGGCCTGGCGCTGGCGGCGGCCATCGTGCAGGGACAGGACGGCTCTGTATCCGCACATCTGCCGCCCAAAGGCGGAACCGCCTTTGAAATCCGATTTCCAAAGTGACTAAACTGTCACCGTCGCTGTCACCGCCGCGTCATGTTTGCCGTTTATAATGGCCTCATACAGGAGGTGCAAATGATATGCAGATATTAAAGGTTGAAAATGCCACAAAGGTTTACGGCAGCGGCGAAGCCGCGGTGCCCGCGCTGGACGGCGTGACGCTGAGCGTGGACAAAGGCGAGTTCGTGGCCATCGTCGGTTCCTCCGGCTCGGGCAAGAGCACGCTGCTGCACATTCTGGGCGGCGTGGACCGGCCCAGCGGGGGCAAGGTGTCTGTGGACGGCGTTGACTTGTCCTCCCTTAACGAAAGCGCGCTTGCCATCTTCCGCCGCCGTCAGGTAGGCCTGATCTATCAATTTTACAATCTGATCCCGGTGCTCACGGTGGAGGAGAACATCCTGCTGCCGCTTTTGCTGGACGGCCGCAGGAACGACGAGGACAGGCTAAAGATGATCCTTAAAATGCTGAACCTTACGGACCGCCGCAAGCACTTGCCTAACCAACTTTCCGGCGGGCAGCAGCAGCGCGTGTCCATTGGCCGGGCGCTGATCAACAGCCCCGCCATCCTGCTGGCCGACGAGCCCACCGGCAACCTGGACAGCCGCAACAGCGCCGATATCCTGTCTCTCCTGCGCCGAAGCAACCGGGAATTTGGGCAGACGCTCATCGTTATTACGCATGATATTAATATTGCGCTTCAAGCCGACCGCATCATCGGGATCGAGGACGGGCGCATCGTCCGCGATGAGGTGACGCGCAAATGAACATCATGCAACAATATACGTGGAAGACACTGCGCCTAAACCGCAGGCGCACCGTCGTCACCATCATCGGCGTGCTTTTAAGCGCGGCCATGGTCACAGCGGTGGCGGTGATCCTGGCGTCCTTCATCAGCATGATGCAGCGTTCCCAAATCGCTGAGCTCGGCAACTGGCATGTGCTGCTGCCCGGCGTAAGCTCCGCGCAGGTGTCAAAGGTCCGTGAAAGCGGCGAGGCGGATGAAATCGTGCTTAAGCGGGACCTGGGCTACGCAGCGCTTCCCGGCTCCCAAAACCCCAACAAGCCCTATATTTTCGTGCGGCAATTCTCCGCCAACGGCTTTGAACAGATGTCCATCCGCCTGAAAGAAGGGCGGCTGCCGCAAAACGGGAACGAGATTGCGCTCTCGGAGACGATCAACAATACCGTGGATAAGCCTGTCCATATAGGCGATACGCTGGCGCTGCCCTTGGGGCGGCGCGTGACCGCGCAAGACATGGACCTGGATATCGACGCCAGCCTGAGTTACGGCATAGATCCCGAAACCGGGGCATTGATCACTGACCCGGAAACCGGCGGGCAGATATTGGAGGAGCGCCTGATCCCAGGTGAAGTGAAGACATGTACGGTGGTAGGCTTCATAAAGCGGCCGGGGCTGGAGCCAAGCTGGTCCCCCGCCTGCGCCGCCATCGGCTTTTTGCAGGACGATCCGGCGGGCCTGGTGGATGCGTATTATACCGCTAAACGGCTGGACAGGGCGCTGTATGACGACGCGAGGGCATTGTCCGCATCCATGGGCGCGAGCTCGCCGGGATTCAACGATGGGCTGCTGCGGTTTTACGGTGTTATGAAGAACGACAACACCTTCCGGCTTTTATACGGTGCGGCGGCGATCATGTTTTTTATCATCATCGTCGCATCGGTATCGGCGATCCGCAACGCCTTTGCCATATCGGTTTCAGAGCGCGCCCGGCAGATGGGCCTGTTGGCCAGCATTGGCGCCACCCCCAAGCAAAAGCGCGCCGGCGTATATTTTGAGGCGGCGCTCATCGGCGCGGTGGGTATTCCGCTGGGCATCCTGGCCGGCGTCGGCGGCATCTGTGCCACGATACAGCTCACCCAGCCGCTGTTTGCCTCCCTGGTTATTTCCAGCAGCGGCGTGACGCTGACCCCCATTGTGCCACTGTGGACTATGGCGGCAGCGGCGGCCATTTCGGCGGTCACGCTGCTCCTCTCGGCACATAGGCCCGCAAGGACCGCCGCCCGCGTGCAGCCTATCGACGCCATCCGCCAAAGCAGCGACGTCCGCGTAAGCGCAAGATCGGTGCATACCGGGCGGCTTATCCGCCGGCTGTTCGGCCTTGAGGCGGAGATCGCGCTGAAAAACCTCAGGCGCAGCCGCCGCAAGTATCGCGCCACCATCGCATCGCTGGTCATCAGCATCGTGCTGTTTTTGAGCGTATCCGCCTATGCTGGCATGGCAGGCCTATTGATGACCGCCAACGACGAGGGTATCAATTATGATATCCAGGTAAGCTACGGCAACATGGCCGAAGAACAAGTCCAAAGCTATGACGAGCGCATCCGAAAGCTTTCCGGCGTGGAGGCCATAACGCATTGCAGCGAATTCAACACGTTGCTGGTCGACCAGAGGATGCTGAGCGACGAGGCGAAGCTGGTGTTGGGTCCGGACGAGCAGCCGGTGGTATTGATCGATAGCCTAGATGATTCCAGCTTGGCCGCCTATGCCGCGTCGGTGGGAGTCGATCCAGGCACACTGAGCGGCGAGACCCCGGGCGTCATTTTAATCAACCTTGCAAAGGAAGAATCCATGGTCAACGGGCACATACAAAGGGTCATGGGTCCCGTGCTCAAGGTACGCGCAGGCGATACGCTGCAACTGCCAAATGTGGGGCCAGGCACAGCGGGCCCTGGCCAGCAGGAGCTGCAGGACGAGGGCGCTTTATCTGGTGTGATGGTGGCCGCAGTGACAGACAAGCGGCCCATGGGCGTGACAATGCTGCCTTTCGGGAATGTGGTCATGGTCACCAGCGAAGCGGGGTTCAGCCGATTGGCGGCGTCTCTGGGCATCCCCGCAGATTACATCTCCCGGCGTACCTTTCTGATCGCGCCGAATGATCAGCGCGTGGAGAGCGCGGTGAATGAGATGTTCGGCGAAACGCGGAACGTGGGAGTATACAATGCCAGCAGCGGCGCGCGCTACCAGCGCAATATGGGGACGTTGATGCGCGTGTTCGTATATGGATTCATCAGTCTGATCAGCCTGATCTGCATCGCCAACATCTTCAACACCGTATCCACGAATGTTGCCCTGCGCCGCAAGGAGTTTGCCATGCTGCGTTCGGTAGGCATGACGCCAGAGGGCTTCAACCGCATGATTCGCTTTGAAAGCATATTCTATGGGCTGAACAGCCTGCTTTGGGGCCTGCCGCTCAGCATCTCGGTGTCGTATATCATCTACCGGCTGCAAAACCCGGTGGTTCGGACGGCGTTCTCGCTGCCATGGGGCAGCTATGCTTTCGCCGTGGGCGCCATCTTCGCGGTGGTGTTTGCGACGATGCTGTATTCCTCCCACCGGTTCAAGCGGGAGAACATCATCGAGGCGCTGCGGGAGGAGAATTTGTAGCAAAAAGCATCTCTGAAACCAGTTGATGGTATGTGCGCTCTCCCTTTAGAATCACTCCCTTAGGTATCCCTCCACCACTTCGCGGTCCCCTCCCCGTTCGGAGGGCGAAGCCTGTAGTGACCGAGGAACGATGGAGCGGAACACCGGACGCGAAGCGTTAGGTAGCGGAGATTAACAAGGGAGGCTTTAACTCCGCAATTCCATATTTGTAATTAGGATGAAATGGACGCACGCAGGCGGGCGATCAATGATCGCCCGCCTGTGTTGGGTGGGTTATGTGGCGGCCCGCCGGGTCGTCGCGCCCCACAAGAGTCCCTCCGATGCCTTTATGAATGGGTCAGCAGTTTGACCAAAACAGCTTTTTGGGCGTGGAGGCGGTTTTCAGCCTGCTGGAATATCTCCGCAGCGTGGGCCTCCAGGACCTTTTCTGTGACCTCCTCTTCCCTGTGGGCCGGCAGGCAGTGAAGCACAAGTGCATCCTTTTTGGCGGAGGCCATGGCCGCGTCATTCACCTGATAGGCGGCAAAGGCCTGCTTGCGGGCGGCGACTTCCTTTTCCATGCCCATGGAGGCCCAAACGTCCGTGTACACCACATCAGCGTCCTTGACTGCTTCCTGAACGCTTCTGGTCAAGGTGAATTGCCCAGCCTTTTTCGCCCACTGAAGGATCCCTTCATCCGGATCATACCCCTCAGGGCAGGCGATGGCTACCTGCATGCCCATCTTGATCCCGCCCACGATGAAGGAGTTGGCCATGTTGTTCCCGTCCCCCACGAAGGCGATCTTGAGACCCCGAAAGCTTTTTTTGAGTTCACGGATGGTCATCAGGTCCGCCAGCATCTGGCAGGGATGCTCGTGGTCCGTAAGCCCATTGATCACGGGGACGGAGCCGTACTTGGCCAGGTCCTCCACCTCTTTTTGTATAAAGGTTCGGATCATGATGCCGTCTACATACCGGGAAAGTACCCGGGCCGTATCCTGTACCGGCTCGCCCCGGCCGATCTGCAGGTCATTGGAGGAAAGAAACAGGGCGTGTCCCCCCAATTCAAACATGCCTACCTCGAAGGACACCCGGGTACGGGTGGAAGCTTTTTGAAAGATCATACCCAGGGTCTTGCCAGTGAGAAGCTTGTGTTCGATGCCATGGATCTTTTCGTATTTCAGTTGATCCGCCAGGTTGAGGATATCCAAGATTTCATCGGCGCTCAGGTCGGATAATTTCAAAAGATGCTTCATGCGAGTGCCTCCTTCAGTATGCTGATGCCTTGCTTCAATAGCTCCATGGGGATGTTCAGGGCAGGAAGAAGGCGGACTTTCTGCTTGGCCGTCAAAACAAGCACACCCTTTTGCTGGCAGGCCGCCACTACATCCTTAGCCGGTTTTTCCGTCTCGACCCCCAGCATCAGCCCAAGGCCGGTGACGCTTTTCACCCCGGGCGCGCCGGAAAGCTCGCTCATGATATACGCACTCTTATCCCGAACTGACTTGAAAAGTACCTCATCCAGCCTTGATACGATGTTCAGCGCGCCAGCCGCGCAAACAGGATTTCCTCCAAAGGTGGAGCCATGAGTCCCCGTGGTCAATACCCCGGCGGTCTTTTCATTCATCATGCAGGCGCCGATGGGCAGCCCGCCGCCCAGCCCCTTGGCAGTGGAAACCACATCGGGAGAGATGCCGTAGTGCATGTATGCGTACAATTCCCCCGTGCGGCCGTTACCCGTCTGCACCTCATCGACCAAGAGCAGCACATTCTTTTCCTGGCAGAGCTTGGCGGTCTTTTGCACATATTCCTTGTCAAGGGGCACCACACCGCCTTCCCCCTGGACCATCTCCAGCATTACGGCGCAGACCTTTGGGTCATCTAAAGCCGCCTCCATTTGGGCGAAGTCACCGGGTTCCACATGACAAAAGCCAGGGGTGAATGGACCAAAATATTTGTGGAAGCCCGCCTGTCCCGTGGCGGACAGGGTGGTGACGGTACGGCCATGGAAGCTGTTGTGAAGCGTGACGATGACCGGGTTTTCCTCGGCTTTGATATCGAAGGCGTACTTGCGGGCCACCTTGATGGCGCACTCATTTGCCTCAGCCCCGGAGTTGCCGAAGAATACCTTTTTCATGCCCGTCTTTTCACAAAGCATCTGAGCCAGCTTCACCTGGGGAACGGTATAGTATAGGTTGCAGGCGTGGGGCAAGAGCCCCAACTGATCAGTCACAGCCTTTTGCCAACCCTCATCCGCCGCACCAAACACGTTCACGGCAATGCCTGTGCCCAGGTCAATGTAGGTATTCCCAGCGTCATCGGTAAGCAGCGAACCCTTTCCGCTGACAAGCGTCAGATTGAAGCGCCCGTAGGTATTGGCTAAGAAAGCTTCGTCCAATTCCCGTATATTCATAAGATGCTCCCTCCTATACGAACATGGTGCCCAGACCCTCGTCGGTGAGCGTTTCGATGAGGATGGCGTGAGGAATGCGCCCATCCAGGATGAATACCTTTTTCACGCCCCGCCTGATGGCCTCGATGCAGCATTCCACCTTGGGGATCATGCCGTCGGAGATGACACCCTCCCGCACCAGTTGCGGGGCTTCGCTGGCCAGTACCTTAGGGATCAGGGAAGCGGGATCGTCCTTGTCCTTGAGGATGCCCGTGATATCCGTCATGGAAATGAGGCTTTCGGCCTTCAAAGTTCCCGCGATGCGGGCAGCGGCTGTATCAGCGTTGATGTTGTACACATGGCCTTCCCTGTCGTACCCCACGGTGGAGACTACGGGGATATATCCCTTCTCCAACAGGTCCAGGATGGGCTGTGGGTTGACGTTTGTGATCTCCCCCACGTAGCCCAGGCGCTCATCCAGCATCTTGGCCTCCATCAGCCCGCCGTCCATGCCGCACAGGCCGATGGCGCGGCCGCCGATGTTCACCAATTGGGCTACCAGAGACTTGTTGATTTTCCCCGCCAGCACCATCTGCACCACCTCGGCAGTCTCCTCGTCGGTGACACGCAGGCCATCCAC
>JAEWAH010000036.1 GCA_023391725.1 Bacillota bacterium
ATACTTGAGCCTGCGGCTGCTCCTGTTGAAAAGTGGATCAGTAAACCATCATGACACCTCTTTTTGTAAGATGGAGACAGTATAACTGGTTATCCAGGAAAAGTCAAATTACTCTTTTGATTGCTCACTTAGGGTTCGCTCCTCCGGGAGCGAACAAAGGGCTTTCCGATCGCCCTTTGGAAACCTTCTGGCCCCTGGACTTTATAGGAAAAAACTGCTACAATGCATGAAAAAGGGTCATAAATTGCATTTCCTACGGATGACAAAGGGGGAGCACCCATGCCGCAGTTCAATGTCAACAGTACGTTTTTATACCTTGTTACGGCCGCTGTTGTGCTGTTCGTGCTGGCCCAGTCGGGATATTTCCTATACCGGGCGTACAAGCGAGCCAGGGAATTGAATATCCCCGCATCTGTACTCAAAAAGACCATCGCCTCCAGCGCGCTGTTCAGTATTGCTCCGGCGGCGGCTATCCTCACCGGGGTGATCTCCCTTTCGGTATTCCTGGGGCTGCCGCTGCCCTGGCTTAGGCTGAGCGTGCTGGGGGCCATTACGTATGAGATGCCCGCGGCCACCACCACCGCGCTGGGCATGGGCCTGGACCTGACACGTCCCATCACCGACGCCCGCGCCTTTTCAGCTATCGCCTGGGTGATGACGCTAGGAATCATTCCCGGGGTGTTTGTGATCCTGTTCGGAATGAAGAAGATCCAAAAAGGCATTCCAGCCTGAAAGCCAAGGATGAGAAATGGGGCGACGCGCTGCTGACCAGCCTGTTTCTGGGCATGATCTCCGCGTTTTTGGGGCTGCTGTTCGCCAATATTCGCCAGGGGCTGCCAGGATTTATCCCCCTGGCGGTTGCGCTTGCTTCCGCCGTTTTGATGGGCATCTGCGGGCTTTTGATCAAGAAAGCCAAAATGGCCTGGCTGGAACAGTACGCGCTGCCCATCAGCATGCTAGGCGCCATGGCGCTGTCCATCCCCATCACCGCCTGGATGCGCTGAGGAGGATATGCAGATGAAAAAACCGTACAGCGAATCCATTCACTTTTTCGGCCGGCTTTGGACAGCCGCGGGCATTGTCATGATACTGCTGGCCCCGGTGGCCATCTGCGTATACTACGATGCCTGGCCGGAGCTCACCCATGTATTGAAGGGGATGCTGGGCGTGGCGCCGGTGTTCTGGACGGTGGGCATCATCGAGGTATTCACCTTCACCCCCATGCTGGGCGCAGGCGGATCGTACCTGGGGTTCATCACCGGGAACCTGTCCAATTTGAAAGTTCCGTGCGCTCTCAACGCCATGGAGGCCGCCAAAGTTAAGCCCGGCACCGAGGAGGGGGAAGTGATCTCCACCATCGCGGTGGCTTCCTCCGCCATCGTCAATACCCTGATCTTGACCTTGGGCGTTCTGCTGCTTTTAAGTTCAGGCCTATCCTGGAATCCCCGGCGCTGGCTCCTGCCTTTGCCAACATCCTGCCCGCATTGTTTGGCGCGCTGGCGGTGGTGTATGTATCGAAGAACTGGAAGCTATCCATCACGCCGCTTTTGTTGATGGTGGCGCTGTTCATCGCCTTGCCGGGGCTTGCATCCTCTGTTGGCATCCTGGTGCCGGTTGGCGCGCTGGCGGCAATGGGCGCGGCTCGGATTCTTTACAAAAAGGGTAAACTATAAGGGAATCATAGGGAGGGATCACCTTGATCGATTGGATCATTGATTTTATTGTAGCGGCGTTTTTGCTAACCATCCTGCTTCGCGCCGCGGCCTTTAAGCCTCGCAGAGAAGACTCGCAGGAACCTTTTGACGTTTCCGTGAGCGAAAACAAGATAGCTCAAAAGATGCAGGCGATGATCCATTTACCCACCGTCTCTTATCAGGAACACAGCCTGGAGGATGAACAGGTTTTTGAGGCTTTCCCGGAGCTGCTAAAGACGCTGTTCCCCAAGCTTCATGAGACCCTCGTCCAGGAGCGCATTGGCGATCGGGGCATCCTGTACCGCTGGCCCGGCAAAAAGAGCGACAAACCCGGCGTGCTGATGTCCCATTACGACGTGGTGCCCGCTCAGGCGGAATCCTGGGAAAAGCCGCCCTTTTCGGGGGTCATCGAGGACGGGGTGCTCTGGGGCCGGGGAACGCTAGACACCAAGGCCACGCTACTGGGGGCGATGGAAGCGGCGGAAATGCTGATAAGCCAGGGCTTCCAACCGGAAAACGACCTGTACCTGTGCTTTGCAGGGGATGAAGAAACCCACGGCCACGGCGCGCCGGATATCGTAGCCGAGCTTAAGCGCCGGAACGTTTCCCCTGCCTTCATCCTGGACGAGGGCGGCGCGGTGGTGAGTAAGGTATTTCCCGGCGTGGATATACCCTGCGCACTGGTGGGGCTCGGAGAAAAGGGCACCATCAACGTGACCTTTGAGGCGACCTCACAAGGAGGGCATGCCTCCACACCGCCGCCCCATACCGCCGTTGGTGTATTGGCCCGGGCTGTGACAAAGGTGGAGGCAAACCCCTTCCCCTTCCGGCTCACCTCCCCGGTTGGACAAATGTTTGACGCGCTGGGCCGCCATTCCACGTTTTTGTACCGGGTGATCTTCGCCAACCTCTGGTGCTTTGCACCGCTGTTGAACCTTTTGTGCAAAAAGTCCAGCGGCGAAATGAACGCGCTGGTGCGCACCACCTGCGCCTTTACCCTGATGTCCGGAAGCTCCGCGCATAACGTGCTGCCACCCCGGGCCACGGTGGGCGCAAACCTGCGCCTCATCGGCGGCGAAACCAAACAGAGCGCCAGGGAGCGGCTGGAAGCGATTGTAGCCGACAGCCGAGTGAGTATAAAAGTGGTTGAGGGCAGCGAGCCTTCCCCCGTTTCCCCCGCCCAGGGCGAGGGCTGGGATCGGCTCAAGAAAGCCATCGGCCAGACATGGCCCGAAGCCATTGTCTCCCCCTACCTCATGGTGGCCGCCAGCGACTCCCGGCACTATACCGCCATCAGCGATCATGTATACCGCTTCTCGCCCATGGCACTTACGAAGGAAGAAAGGCAGACCATCCACGCCCATAATGAGCGTATCCAGCTTACGAAGCTGTATGATCTGGTCAGGTTCTACGTGCGGCTGATCAGGCAAATGTAGCCCGAAGGTTCCCAAAGCCGACCGGAAAGCCCTTTGGTTGCTCCCGCAGGAGCAAAACTCTTTGAAAAGCATGGCTTGCACCGGAAAGATATTGACTTCTCGACCCAACAAAGGAGGCATCAGGATGGATATCCCCCGCATGGGCCAGGGCACCTGGCGCATGGGCGATGACCCCGACACACGATCAGCTGAAATGGAAGCCCTGCGCACAGGCATCCGCCTGGGGCTTACCATGATCGACACGGCGGAGATGTACGGCGAGGGGCGCTCGGAATCTCTGGTGGGAGAAGCCATCCGGCCCATCCCCAGGGAGAGCCTGTACATTGTCTCAAAAGTCTACCCCCACAACGCAGGAAAGAACCGCATCTTCCATTCAGCGGAAAACTCCTTGAAGCGCCTTCAAACAAACTATTTGGACATGTACCTGCTCCACTGGCGGGGAAGCATTCCCCTTGCAGAAACAGTGGAATGTATGGAGCAGCTGGTGCGGGACGGGCTGATCCGCCGCTGGGGCGTATCGAATTTTGACACGCCGGATATGCAGGAATTGTTCTCAATCCCCAAAGGCGAAAATTGCGCCACGAACCAGGTGCTCTACCACCTGGGCTCCCGGGGCATCGAATTCAGCCTCCTCCCCTGGCTGAAAGAACGGAATATCCCCGTGATGGCCTACTGCCCCCTGGCCCAGCAAAGCCTTTTGCGTCCGGAACTGTACCGCAGCCGGGCCGTGCTGGAAGTGGCACACCGCCGCGGCCTGACCGCCGCCCAGGTGCTGCTGGGCTTTATCCTGCGCGACCCGTTGTTGATTCCCATTCCCAAGGCGGGCAGCGCCGCCCATGCCGCGCAAAACGCCGCCATGCTGCGCACACCCCTTGAGCCGGAGGACATTTCCCTGCTGAGCGGCTCTTTTCCCGCCCCTGGATACAAGATGCCTCTTGATGTGGAATAGCCTTGACGGGCAAGCCTTTGGCATGATAAAATCAAATGTTTCTATCGAGATACATTCGCCTCGGGAGGGATTTTATGTCCGGGCATTCTAAATGGGCCAACATCAAGCACAAGAAGGGTAAGG
>JAEWAH010000126.1 GCA_023391725.1 Bacillota bacterium
GGATTGTTACTGGCTTGGAGAGCATCCAAAGGCTCTTAAAAGTGGTGGACAAGCCCTACAATGGCCTCACGCTGTGCACCGGCTCCCTGGGAGCAAACCCCAAGACGGATATCCCCGGCGTGATCCGCGCTACCGGCAAACGCATCTATTTTGCCCATACCCGGAATCTGCGGCATACCTCCCCCGGCGTATTTGAGGAGGCAGCCCACCTGAGCCGGGACGGGTCGATGGACATGTATGAGATCTTGAAAGCACTGTACGAAGTGGGCTTTGACGGGCTTATGCGCCCCGACCACGGCCGGGCCATCTGGGGCGAAAAATCCATGCCCGGTTACGGGCTGTATGACCGGGCGCTGGGCGCGGAGTATTTGCTGGGGCTGTGGGAGGCCATTGAAAAGAGCAATAAATAGACAATCCCTTTCCCGGATACGCCGATCCTGCGTATCCGGGCCTTTTTTATGAAGAATCTCCCAATCTCTTTCGTTTTATTGTCAGTATATCAGCCGGCGTGTTCTATGCCGCCTGCCAAAGGGCGGCCCGGGCATGCTGTTATTTGGAGGTACCGCCATGAAACGGGCAATCGGCATCCTGCTTGCGTTACTGCTTTTTGTTCCCTCCGTATCCCAGGCATCAGCCGGAGAGGGCGGCCCCGCCCAAATCCCCGGCAGCCTGTACGGGGCCTACGCCTTCAAAAAGCAGCTGTACATGAATCCCCTCAGTTCCTTTATGGCCTTTGACGGGTTTGAGGAGTATTATGAGCTGACGGAAAATACCCTTGCTTTTATCGATGCATCCGGCCAGAGACGAAGCATGGATATCACCTGGCAGGAGGAGCCGGTAGATAGGAAGGCATACGAAAGCAGCTTCATAATGGAGGGGTTCGGCATCCCCGATATTTCGGTGTACAAAAACATGCGCCAGTTCACTTTAACGTCCTCCAGCCTTGAAAATGCAGTATACCGCATCTACCTGATGGATGATGAGATTTGGCTGGCGAACATTCATAAGGATTCCGCTCATCTTCAAATGTCGGAATACATCTGGAGCATATTTAGGATCGAAAAATATGCCGTCAGCCTGTCCGTTCAGGGCACCCAGGAGGGCGTAAAGGGATTTCTCGCGCTGCTGAAAGATCGCGGGCCGCAAATGTATGAGAGTGATACCTGCTATAACATTACGCCGGATGAGATTGCAAAGGCCACCGGTTATCGGGTTTTCAAGTTTGATAAATCCTGCGCTTCATATCTGCTGTTTGAAAATGAAATCTATCCGCTGGGCGAATGGCTCGGCGGCCTGGGCGTTGTCAGCATGGCGGCCGCCGATCTTGACGCCGATGGCCTTCAAGAGCTGTATTTCACGTATTCCTTTGGTTCCGGGCTCCACAGGGCCCATGCGGACTATTTTGATCCGGTACGAAAACAGGCCGTTGCCCTTTCATCCGCCATGCTGGACATCGACATGATTGTTCTTAAAAACAAAACGGGAGGGCTGTCCCTGTACGAGGCAGCCTTCCCGTTCTCTGGTGATTTTGTGGATTACAAGGCGCTGGGCACAAAACACATTGCAGATATCACAAACCAAAATGGGAGAATAACGCTGGAACCCATGCCTTATGGCAATTAGTTTACAGCTCCCTCTGCCACCCTATCCAGGTAATCCAGATAATCGTCATAGCTTTCCCTGCGGTCAATGATGCCGCCGGGAATGATTTCGATCACTCGGTTGGCCACCGTCTGCATCACCTGATGGTCGCGGGATGTAAAGAGCATAGAGCCCTTAAACTCCACCATCCCCTCGTTAAGCGCCGTAATGGCTTCCAGGTCCAGGTGGTTGGTGGGTTCATCCATGATCAGCACATTGGCGCCCAGCACCATCATCTTGGCCAGCATGCAGCGCACCCGCTCGCCGCCGGAGAGGACCTTCGCCTGCTTTAGCGCCTCCTCGCCGGAAAAGAGCATCCGCCCCAGCCAGCCGCGGATGGTGACCTCGTGCTTATCTTGCGAAAATTCCCGCAGCCAATCTACTAAGGTATCTTCCACACCGCTGAAGTACTGGGTGTTATCGGCCGGGAAATAGGCCCGGCTGGTCGTAAGGCCCCACTTGAATTCCCCTTCATCCGGTTCCAGTTCCCCCATCAGGATCTGAAACAGGGTGGTGCGGGCCAGTTCATCCTTGCCGGCAAAGGCGATCTTGTCGCCGGGCATCACCAGGAAGCTTATGTTATCCAGCACCTTGCGGCCGCCTACCGTCTTTGAGATGTTCTTCACCGTCAGCACGTCGTTGCCCACCTGCCGGTTCTGGTCAAAGTGGATGAAGGGATACCGGCGGGAGGACGGCACAAAGTTCTCCATTTGAAGGTTATCCAGCAGCTTTTTGCGGGAGGTGGCCTGGCGGGATTTGGAGGCGTTGGCGCTGAAACGGCGGATGAACTCCTCCAGTTCCTTGGCTTTTTCCTCATTGCGCCTGCGCTGATCCCTGGCCTGCCTTGCCGCCAGCTGGGTATACTCATACCAGAAGTCGTAGTTGCCCACGTACATCTGGATCTTGCCAAAGTCGATGTCTACGATATGGGTGCACACATGGTTCAAAAAGTGGCGGTCATGGGATACAACGATGACCGTATTGGGGAAATCCATCAGGAAATCTTCCAACCACTTGATGGCGTGCAGATCCAGGTTGTTGGTAGGTTCGTCCATGAGCAGGATATCCGGCGTGGCGAACAACGCCTGGGCCAGCAATACCTTCACCTTATAGGGGCCATCCAACTCCGCCATTTTCTTTGAATGGTATTCCCCGGTGATGCCAAGGCCGTTGAGCATCGTTTCCGCATTGGGCTCGGCGTTCCAGCCGTCCAGCTCGGCAAATTCCCCTTCCAGTTCCGCAAGCTTCAGCCCGTCATCATCGTTAAAATCAGGCTTTGCGTACAGCCTTTCCTTTTCCTGCATGATGCCGTACAGCTTTTTATGGCCCATGAGCACGGTTTCCAGGACCGTGTGCTCATCAAATGCAAAGTGGTCCTGGCGCAGAACCGCGATGCGCTCGCCTGGCGTTACGCTGACCTCGCCCCGGGTGGGCTCCAGCTCCCCGGAGAGTATTCTCAAAAATGTGGATTTGCCCGTGCCGTTGGCGCCGATGAGGCCATAGCAGTTGCCCGCGGCAAACTGCACGCTGACATCCTTGAATAGCTCCCGGCCGCCATATTGAAGCGATACACCCTGTGCGCTGATCATTCTTTACACAATTCCCCTCTGGATAATAACCTTCTAATTATAACACAGAATGAGCGCTTTTGGTGTTGTTCCGCTAAAATGATTTTATTAAATTTGCGGGGAGGGACCTTTTTGCAAAAGGTCCCTCCCCGCAGCATCCCTGAGAAATTTATTTGCTCTTTCTGGACAGGTTCCACGTGGCCAGCAGGAAAAAGAGCACCGCCGTGCCCGCGAGCACCCACAGGCTTAAGGCCGTGGAGGCTTCCACGCCGCCGAAGCTGTAGGAGACACCCATTGACTCGCGGAAATCCTTGACAATCTGCACTGGCGCACCCGCAAAGGCTGTTTGCAGCGGCGCTTCCATCATCACCTGTCTGAAAAGCAGGCTGGCGTGAGAAACAGGGAAGAACTTGATCACATACTGCACAGCCTCCGGCAGTTCACCTACGGGGATATACACTCCGGTGAGAAAGCCGATGAGCGTACCCAGGAGCATCGAAGCCGTGGCAAAAGCATTGTTGCTTTTGAAAAATGTCACCAGGAAAAACACAAACGCGGTGCTGGAGATGACCGACAGGAGCATCACGCCCAGCAGCTTTACAAGCCTTGCCGTATCCAGCAGCTGCCCGCCATAGATCACGATATATCCTTCCGCCAGGGCAAAGGTGATGACTGTCATCACGACACCGATGATAAAGGAACTGATCACATACCCTCCAGCCAGGGTGGAACGCCTGACGGGAGAAGCCGTGAAATCCTTGACGGTCTTCTTATGCTTATCCTCCACCATAATGCCAAAGGCGCCCATGGTGGTGGTGATGGAAGTGACGCTTAAGAGCCCGGCCATGATCCAGCTGTCGACCAGGAACCGTGAACCGGGGATGGCCTTCATGCCGGAGGTCAGCATGTCGCCAAGAAAGAGGACGTACAGACCAATGATGATCAGGGCCGACAAAAGAGAAAAGAACACCGCTGCCCTATCCCTGAAGAATATCTTGAGGTTGCGGATGGCGAACTTTATTACAATCATTCTCTGATCCCCTTTCCGGTGATGGCGATGAACGCGTCATCCATGCTGCCGCTCACGACCTCAAACGTGGATATCCATTCCTCGCAGCCCTTCAAAATAGGCAGCGCGTCCATGGTGCGGGAAAGAGGGATGGATACCATGCCCCCCGCGGCTTCATAAGCGACATTCTTTTCCGCAAGATACTGCAGAACCGCGCTTTTGTCGGCGGGCTTTATCTTCAATTGATCGGAGCTGTAGCGATCCTTGAGTTCCGCGGGGGTACCCTTGGCGGTGATGAGACCTTTATCGATGACCGCCACGTAATCCGCCCCTGCCGCCTCCTCCATGTAGTGGGTGGTGAGGAAGACCGTTACACCTTCCTGCTTTTGCAGTTGGCGGATGGTGTTCCATACGCTCTGGCGCGTCTGAGGGTCTAAACCTGTCGTGGGCTCATCCAGAAACAGGACTTTAGGGGTGTTCACAAGCGCCCTGGCGATGTCTGCCCGGCGGCGCTGGCCCCCGGAAAGCTTTCCGTAAGGCCGGGAGATAAATGCTTCCACCTCTGCCGCCTGCGCCGCACGTTTCACGGCCTGCCTGCGCTTCTCGCCCCCATGCCCATAAAAAGCGGCGCGGACAGAAAGATTTTCTTCCACCGTGAGCAGGTCGTCCAGGATGCTGTCCTGGAATACCACGCCAATGCTCTGGCGGATCTTGGCGTCATCCTGGGAAAGCCGGTGGCCGTCCACCATTACCGTGCCTTCGTCCGGCTGCAAAAGCGTACAGATCACGTCGATGGTGGTGGACTTCCCTGCCCCGTTAGGGCCCAGGAACGCGAAGAGCGCCCCCGTTTCCACATAGAAATCGATCCCGCGCACGGCTTGAACGTCGCGGTAGCTTTTCTTCAGCCCCGATACCTCAATGATCTTCTCCATCCTTTTCCCTCCATGCGGCACATCAGCCACGCCGACATTTTACCATATCTTTTCTTTATTACCATTGTAAAGTGAAAAGAATCAGATGAAAATTATATGAGAAAAACGCCAGGGAAACACAATGATGTTTCCCCGGCGTGCGGGGCCTGTTTGCATTTATGGATACCTCTTTCATTATAGAATGGAAGAATACGGTTGACAGTGTTATGCACCGGATTTATGATGATGTTAAGTAGCGTAAATGCAGAAGGACAGGCATAAGGGAGGAGCCGTTTATGCGGATACTGGATATCACTCATCTTAACCGACATGCTGGTATGTACGCCATATTCGGCTCGGATGGGAATCTTTACATCATGCAGGTAGGCGGTTCTACGATCCTGGTCGCGTATCTTCCAGGCATCGGCATCGAAGAACGGATCAAGCTCTATGTTCACGAACCTTGGGTTTGCGTAACAGAGCATTATGGCACGCATGCCGCCCTTGTCCACCTTGAAAATGGCAGTGTACGTGAAATGAGCCGCGAGGACTATTACGCCGATGTTTCAAGTTATTCCATCGGTTTCCTTGAACGAAATGGACGCGTCCTACTCATATGCCAGACAGAGTGGAACCGCCTCAATATTATTGACGCCGAGACCGGCGAATGTTTGACAGAAAGAAAATCACCTGATTACGAAGATAACGATTACGTTGACTATTTCCATAGTCTACTGCATGTATCGCCGGATGGAGAATACTTCCTTTCAAACGGCTGGATATGGCATCCCATCGGGCAGATACTTGGTTTTCGGACCGAAGATTTTCTGAAAACCTATGAAAGCGCCAAAGTCAGTATTGATTACCGCTGTGAATATAATTGGGATATACCGTGTACCTTCATCGGCAAGGATCGTTTTGTGCTCGTTGCCGATAATTTGCGACACAGTGCATTGATGGGCAGGGAGGAGCTTGAAGGATATGTTTACAAGCCGCTTCAATTCTACAACTTGAGTGTGCCTGCCATTGATAATAGGTATGGCGAATGCCTGCTAACGAAAGAGAGAGAAGCATCCTGTAATGCATTCAAAACGGATCAATATGGAAAAGTCCACGGGGAACTGTCTTGGGATGCGAAGTATGGGTGCTTTGCTGCTATCACTGAAGATGGCGCTTTTGCATTGAGCGTGGAAGGCGAGGTATTGGACTCGCTTCCGGATTGTAAAGGCTCAGAGGTCTGCGCCGATACCGATCCTGGCATGAAACAAAGCAATGATACAGGTTGGCATTACAGCCCGGAGCACCATGTGTTGTACCACTGGTCACAAGATGCAGAAATGATCGAAGAGTATCGATTCAGATTTTAGCTGGATGGTCGTTAATGTATCTATCAATTGTACTCCTTATATATTTGTTGCTTCACTAGCATCACAGTGCCCGGCAAATCGCCGGGCTTTTCTTGTTCCTGTGTTTATGTGCAAATTAAAAGCGCATCGCTGTTATCCATCTTCCAGCTTTGCGCTTTCTTTCGGCTATACACTTTTGAGCCTTCAGGTTTACGGGTAACAGGATTGACCCCGTTCCATGAGCCGCGTTTTTGTCGATCCAGCTCATGTTGCTTTTTCTTAGGAAGCTTTTCATAGGGAACGAACCTTGCCATGGGGATGCCGCCTTTCTTTTTCTACTGCTTAATAATAACGTGCAAATAAGGAAGGGGCTGGTGTCTGTACTGGACTTTACCAGTGACCCCACCGATGTGAGCGATGTGCTCTACCAATGTGCGCCATCACATGAACATCGAACGCCGGGCCCAACCGAAACCCATTCCATACGCCACCATTCAAAACCCGTCTTCTAATATATGGTAGCACAAAAAAGCCCCAGCCGCAACGGGGGCTTTTGCGTTACGCCGCAA
The DNA here is from genome assembly GCA_023391725.1 of Bacillota bacterium. Lineage (GTDB taxonomy): Bacteria > Bacillota > Clostridia > Christensenellales > Aristaeellaceae > JAEWAH01. Next base: position 7,045 of record JAEWAH010000126.1, read on the forward strand.
TTTCACCCGTGAATTGCTTAAAGGTGATATTGAAGTCAATATACTTGGCAGGAATGCCTCTACCCCTTTTTCCTTCCCTTGAGCATCAGGAGGATCAAAAGCCCCATATACACGGTCACCAGCGCCAGCGTCAAAAGCAGCATAGCCTCCGACTTGGCGGCCAGGCCAATGAAGATGAGCAGCGGCGCGCCCAGCACGATGCCAAAGCTGGAGCCGGTGATCAGGTTGTTGGCCGCGGGAGTCTTGAACTCCGGGTCCAGGG
>JAEWAH010000148.1 GCA_023391725.1 Bacillota bacterium
TATTGGGATTTTGCCGAGCCGTTCATTTCCTCGGCCTTTGTTGTTTTCCAAAGCTCCGCAAACTGACCAATACCATCCACCGTCACGGCATTCTTGGATCTCGTGTGCCGCCTCCAGTTCACGTGCATTTCGCTCCAGAAGCCCACATAGTACCCGGACTGGATCGCCAGCGGCTCCCCGAAGGCGTGAAGTACAAAGGCGTTCTGATCCCCATGGCTATGGCTTACGGAACCGTAGGGGCTGGATTTGAACATGAAGGCAATATGCTTTTTCTCATCGGCCATATCCTTGTGAATGGTGACCCAGCCGATGTCGGCAAAGCTTGTCACCATCAGTTTATCATCCGGCATCTCCGGTGAAGTCCTTTCAAACAGCATCGCAAAGAACAGCTCGTCAAAAGAAAAATCCCACCAACCGTAATTGTAGAACAGGTACTCGGTCCCCTGGCCCCTTTTCTTTGCCTGCTCAAAGTACCACGCGTACAAATGCCTATTTCTTGAATCCGTGACCGCGCTTAGGATATTCATGGTATACCCGGCTTTCATGCCCGGATAGTCCCCCAGATCCGACATGTCCCCAAAGGCCATGAATCGAAGATCTTGGCAATAGGTATTCAAGATGAAATTGCCTGTGTTTTGGAAAAATGGACGCTTGAACACGTCGATCCCCAGGGCTTCCCTGAGCAGGCAGTTGGCCTCCGTAAAGAACGATACGCCGGACTGCCAGTAGGTGGGCCCCTCTGCCCAGCCGCCGTCTTCCCCGCCCCAGGGCGTGAAGATCGTAAAAAAGTATTCTATGGTGTAATTGAGCCAGTCCTCCGCTTCACGCTCCTCCTGAAGCAGCGCCAGCGCCGCCGGCACCAGCGTCATGGACAGACAGCGCACCCCATGGCTATCCAGCAGCTTTACATGGATCTGGATTTGATTCCTTACATAATCGTACAGCTCTCTTGCCCTGTACAAAAGCGCTTGCTTTACCTTTTCCTTCTCGTCTTGCACCAGCGCGTCGTGGAGCCAATCGTATCCCCAAGCCAGCGCGGTCGTCACCCGGAATGCGGCCTCGTCATTGTATGTTCTGGCCGTCGGCCCCTCCACATCCCAGGCCGCCAATTGCAAAAGCTGCTTCTTTGCCGCCGCAAGATAACGCGCATCGCCCGTAACACGCCAGGCGATAGCGCAATGCTTAACGGTATACAGTGCTTCCTGGCAATCCATATACATCTGGCGCCAAAGCTTGATAACCCGCTTATCGCCCGGATACCTTTCCGGCTCCTTCACAGAATTTTTCATAAGCCACGGGGTCACCCCCCGCTCCATAAAGGCGTCCCATGCCGCTTTGATTTCGTTTTCCTTGGGATCCCGAAGGCGGGACAGCTTCTCTTCCCCGATCCAAAGCCGCGGATGTGCACTTATACTGTTATATCGCGCTTCCCTGCCGGGCAGCTGCGTCCGCACGGCGTCCTGTGGGATGCTGAAATGCTTGCTTTCTACGATTTCTTCCCCATCCGCCAGGATGCGGTAGGTATAGTCCCCCGGCTCCATGATATGGGAGGGGGTATGGAAGTTGATATCAATATCGTCATACCGATACTTGCATTTTCCCTGACCATCATAGACCTCGATCCGGTAGGTTTTTGCCCCTTCCTTTGGCATCCAGGGAAACCTCGCCGGATTCTCGATAGATGTAAGGCCCTCCGGACGGTCATAGACGTAGTAATGCATAAATATTGTCTTCCTTCCAATCAAAAGCAAACGTCTTATCCATCAAGCCTATCAACAGGAGGTCTCCTATGTCAAGGAGAAGTTTCAGCCCGGTTTTCCCAGTGGGGGTGGATGGTCCCACCTCCCTTTACATAAAAAGCCAGGTGATCTATAATATTGCAGGTAGCCAAATCCACTCATTTGCTGCCTTAGTGCTTTTCTGACCGTCTTTCATCACTCTATAACACCTCTTAGAACAAGACACAACAGGAAAGGTGGTACATATGGAAAAAAAGATCGCGATCAACGGTTTTGGCAGGATCGGAAGGCTTGCGTTCCGTCAGCTCTTTGAGATGAAAGGCTGCAAAGTCGCGGCCATCAATGACCTTACAAGCCCGCAGATGCTGGCGCATCTTTTGAAGTATGATACGACCCAGGGGCGTTATGATAAAAATATCGGCTACGGCGAAAACACCCTCACGGTGGATGGCGTAACGATCCCCGTCTATGCGGAAAAAGATCCCACAAAACTCCCGTGGAAGGAATTGCAAATCGATCTTGTTCTGGAGTGCACAGGCTTTTTCGCGTCCAAAAAAGCGTCCATGGCGCATATCGAGTCGGGCGCAAAAAAGGTGCTTATCTCTACCACGGCCGGGAAGGATCTCCCCACCATCGACTTTGGTATCAATGAACGCACCTTGAAGAAGGAGGATACCGTTGTTTCGGCCGCCTCCTGCACTACCAACTGCCTTGCGCCCATGGCTTACTATCTCAACGAGCTTGCGCCCATCAAAAAGGGCTTCATGACAACGATCCACGCCTATACAAATGACCAGAATACCCTAGACGGCCCCCACCCCAAGGGAGACCTGCGCCGGGCCCGCACCGCAGCAGGCAACATCATCCCCACAACGACCGGCGCGGCAAAGGCAATAGGCCTGGTCATCCCGGCGCTGGATGGCAAACTGGACGGTACCTCCCAACGGGTGCCTGTGATGTCGGGCTCGCTCACAGAGTTGACAGCCGTTGTGGAAGGCCATGTGACAGCGGATCAGATCAACGAGAAGATGCTCAAGTCAAAGTCTGACGAGTACGGATATACCGATGAACCCATCGTTTCTTCCGATGTCATCGGCATGACATACGGCAGCCTGTTTGACGCAACGCAGACGAAGGTAACGGAATTGGGAGCGGATACGCTGGTGAAAATCGCCGCGTGGTACGATAACGAAAATTCCTTTACAAGCCAAATGATCCGCACCGTAAAATACATGACGGAACTGTAAGGCATGTGATTTCTCAAATGACAAAGAGCCGGCTTGCGCCGGCTCTTTCTCGATTTGGCAAGGATACGGATTGATTGACTTCTCCCGCCCGTTATACTACAATCGGTTACGGCCCTTCATGAGCCAACGTTTGCAGGAGAGATATCCGATGATCTATTTGGACTATGCCGCGGACACGCCGGTCTGCGAAAGTGTTCTTTCCGCGTTCTTGTCAGCCGCTCGGGATTACGGTGCGAACCCCAATTCCGGGCACGCGATGGGCCTATCTGCCAAGCGTAGGCTGGATGAGGCCATGTCGCATATCGCCGGAATGCTGGGCGCGCAGCCGGAGGAGGTCATCATGACCTCCGGCGCTACCGAGGCCAATAATCTTGCCATATTGGGCGCGGCCCATGCCTATCAAAGCCGGGGCCGCCACCTGATCACAAGCCCCATGGAGCACGCTTCCGTCACTGGGCCCATGACCGCGCTCAAGAATGAAGGCTTTGAGCTGGACTTTATGAAAGTGAAGCCGGGCGGCCAGGTCGATATTGCCCACTTGAAAAGCCTTCTTCGCCGGGACACCATTCTTGTATCGCTGTGTTCTGTGGACAGCGAGGCGGGCGTCATCCAGCCGCTTAATGATGTGCGTGAGGCGCTGGCAGGCTTCTCCAACTGCCGATTTCATGTGGACGCCACCCAATCGGTGGGCAAACTGCCGGTAAAATTGAACTGTGCAGACCTTGTCACCCTATCCCCCCACAAGTTTTACGGCATCACCGGCAGCGGCGCGCTGATTGCCCGGGGCGGCATCCGGCTCATGCCGCTTTGGCACGGCGGTTCAGGCGCGACGCCCTATCGAAGCGGCACGCCCGCGCTGGCTTTGGCGGTGGCCATGGAGGCCGCGCTGGAGGAAGCTTTTAAGCATCTTGGCGCACGACTGGAAATCGTGTGTGATCTCAACCGCAAACTGCGTGTGGCGTTGAGCAGTCTGCCCTTCGTCACGATCAACAGCCCGGCAGAAGCCTCGCCATATATTCTCAATTTTAGCGTTGCGGGGTTCCGCGCCCGGGACCTGATCGCGCTTTTATCCGAGCAGGGCATATGCGTGTCGTCAAAGTCCGCCTGCTGCGCGCCGGCCGCGCCCTCGCACCCGGTGATGGCCATGACAAATGACCGCAAACGGTCGCTGAACACCGTGCGCGTAAGCCTTAGCCATTTAACCACCCAAGACGAGATCAACACATTCTTGCGCGAACTTCAAAAAAACGCTGCCGGTTTGGAGGCCTCCCATGGAAAACAGCCAGAAGATTGAGCGCAGCATCATCACGAAGTACCGCAAGACCATCTGGACGAACTTCACTAAGGCGCTTCGGGAATACCGGCTGATCCAGCCGGGAGATCATATTGCCGCCTGCATCTCCGGCGGCAAGGACTCCTTCCTGATGGCAAAATGCTTGCAGGAAATCCAACGCCACGGGACGATTCCTTTTGAATTATCATATCTTGTGATGGACCCCGGTTATCAGGTTCAAAACCGCCGCCTGATCGAGGAGAACGCAGTATTGATGGGCCTGCCCATCCGCATCTTTGAGACCGATATCTTTGATACCGTGGCCTTAATGGATCAAAACCCTTGCTACATGTGCGCCAGGATGCGAAGGGGCCACCTTTATAAAAACGCGCAGAAGCTGGGCGCCAACAAGATCGCCTTGGGTCATCACTTTGATGACGTGATCGAGACGGTACTTTTGAGCATGCTCTACGGCGGCGAGATGAAGACCATGATGCCTAGGCTTCGCAGCCAGAATTACCCGGGGATGGAACTGATCCGGCCCATGTTTCTGGTTAGGGAGAAGGATGTCATCGCCTGGCGGAATTATAACCATCTGACCTTTTTAAACTGCGCCTGCCGGTTTACCGACAGCTGCGCGCTGGGCGAGGGCGGCGGCGGAAAACGCGCCCAGGTGAAAGCGCTTATCGCCCAGCTGGAAAAAGCCCACCCGGGCGTGGAAATGAGCATCTTCCGTTCCTGCCATGATGTCAACCTGGATACCCTCATCGGCTACAAAAAGGACGGCGTGCTCCACCCATTTGATGAGGATTTTGAGATGCGCTGAATCGGTCCATAGGCGATCAACATGCAAAGAAGCCCCCGAGAAATCGGGGGCTTCTTTCACTTCATGCCACAAAAGGCAAGCGCATTCTACGAAGGGGGTGACAAATAAATGAGCAGTATCAAGAATGCAAAACGCAGGGCTCGGGTCGCTGACACCGCATCCCTGGCGCTGATCATCCTCTTTGCCATGCTGGTCTTGTTTCCCCTGGTGGATCTTCCGCTCCTCCCTGATGACCAACCCGGAGATCGGCTCGCTGAACTTTCTCCCCAGCAGATGGATTTTTTCCAACTATGGGGAGGCATTGCAGGTCTTCACATTCTTCTAGTACTTTTTTAACACCATGGCCATGGCCTTCACGTGCCTATCCATTTTGCCTGGCATCATCGTCTATCTGGTCTGCCAGAAATACTTTGTGGAAGGCATCGTCATGACGGGCATGAAGAATTAGCGTTTGTTCCGAAGAATAAGGAAGGCGGCTGAGAACTTACGTTCTCAGCCGCCCTTTTGTGCTAGTTGGTCAGGAAGTGATACGCTTACTTCTTTGCGGCCAGGAAAGCCTGCAATTGGGTGTTCGCCTCATCGATGATCTTCTGCATGCCGGCATCGTCCAGCTTCTTGAGGAACTCATCCAGCTTCTCGGCGGGATCGATGGAACCGGCCATCAGCGCAAATGCGTACTCAGCAGCCACGTTGGAGATTGCAGCCATTTCGGAGGACACGGGTTCCTGGTTGAAGATGAAGCCCAGGATCGGGGTGCTCTCGGCGCTGCCGTAGTAATTCTTGAAGGTATCCCAGAAGCCAACGCCTTCGCCCACCAGCGGCGGCAGCAGCGTGATATTGCCCATGCCGTTGCGCCAGGGGATGTAATCGTCATGCTTGGGCAGGAACTTCACAAGCCCGTCGGCATCCTTCTCGTAGTGGATGCCTTCCACGCCGTAGTTGAGCAGGGTCATCAGGTACGGATCGGTATTGAGCAGGTTCAGGAACATCATGGACCGCTCGGGGTTCTTGGAAGCGGTGGAGATGGCGACCATGGCGCCCTGGGAAGCGGTGGTGTCAACGAACGCGGGGGTGGTGGGCACGAACTGCACCTGGATATGACGGTCGTTGGAGGCCTGCACTTCGTATCCCAGCGCGTAGGACTGGGTACCGATCAGGTAGCGGCCAGCAAGCTGCGCTGCGCTGCGGGCATCGTTGGAGGTGCCGGTGGCAGCCATGGCGGGATCGATGTAGCCAGCCTGGTAGTATTCACGGGTCTTTTCCGCAAACTTTTTGAATTCGGGGGTGGCATACTTGTTGAAGATCACGTTGCCATTGGGGCTGTCGTTGCCGGGATGCACGGGATCGATGTAGAAGGACATCAGGTTTGTGGAGGCGTTGTCGCCGGTCACAACGACGGAGTTGTTGACCATGCGCTCAAGCACCACAGGCTCGATGCACAGGGGGTAGAAGTCGGCGCCTTCGCCTTCCTTGACCTTCTTCAGGATGTCGCCGAAGCCGTAATAATCGGTGTTCTTGATGTCATCCAGCGTGTAGCCGTACTTGGTAAGCAGGTCCACGTTGATGTCCCAGGTGTTCTGGGTGGCGAAATCCTTGTAGCCGGGCACAGCATAGATGCCCACGCCGGAGGCGCCTTCGATGGTCGCGCCCTGGGTCAGCACGCTGGGCAGCGTCTTGAACAGATCGGAAGCGTACTTCTCGATCAGGTTGTTCTCCGGATCGTCCAGGCGCACCCAGTTGCCCTTCTTGGCATAGGCGGCGTAGTCGTCCAGGGACCAGGAGCAGGTGAAGTACATGTCCACGTCGTCGCCGGCGTTCAGCGAGAGTACTACGTTGTTGTCAAAATCGCCCCAGGTGCCCCAGATGGGCTTGAGGGTAGCATTGATCTTTTCCTTCAGGTACTCGTTGACCTTTTCCATAACAGCCGCGTCATCCTTTACGTTGCTGCCGTGGAACCAGATCTTCAGTTCTACGGGTTCAAGATTCTGCGCAGTCTCGGCGACAGCCACGGACGCAAGGCCCACGACCATCATCAAGGTCAGGAGAAGAGCTACCAGTTTCCTCATGGTTTTGACCTCCTTCAAAATATCGTAAGCGGCATCTGCCGTTCTTACCATTCTTCGCACCGAACTGCGCTTCGCTTGTCCGGTGTTCCGGCCGCATCCACTTCGTTCCTGTGGCCTCCAGACTCACTTCGTTCGCCCTCCGATTTCGCACCGTGCGGCGCTGCGCTAGCCCGGTGTTCCGCCTCTTCGGCTTCGCCTTCATCGGCTCCAGGTTCGCTTCGCTCACCCTCCGATTTCGCCCCGAACTGCGCTTCGCTTGCCCGGGGTTCCGGCCGCATCCACTTCGTTCCTGCGGCCCCCAGGCTCACCCCTTGACCGACCCAATGGTCAGTCCGGCCACCACATAGCGCTGGAAGAAGGGATAGGCGCAGGCGATAGGCACCACGATCAATACCACCAGCGCCATGCGCAGCGATTGTGAAGGCAGCTGCGCGATGGCCGCAGACGCCTGCGTACCCATCATGTGGCTGTTGACTGCCAGGAAATCGGCGGTGCGCTGGATCTGAATGAGAAGGTACTGCAGCGGGATCAACTCCGTCTTGGTGCGGATGTACAAAAGCGCCAGAAACCAATCGTTCCAGAAGGCAAGTGCGTTGAGCAGCGCGATGGTGGCGATGGCGGGCTTGACAATGGGCATCACGATCCCAAACAGCGTGTGGTATTCTCCAGATCCGTCGATGGTGGCCGCCTCAATGAGCTCCACGGGCACGGAAGTCTGAAAGAAGGTCCTCATGATGATCACGTTGAACGGAGAAAACAGCGCCGGTACGATGAGTGCGGCATAGTTTTCATACAGTCCCAGCAGGTTTTTGCTGATGAAATAGGTTGGGATCAAGCCGCCGCCAAAGATCATGGTGAAGAAGCTGATAAAGTTGAAAAACTTTCGGAATTTGTAATCCCTGCGGAACAGAGGATAGGCATACAGAAGGCACATAATCACGCTTATCACCGTGCCCACAGACGTGATCAAAAAGCTGTTGAAGTAGGAGCGCCACACCAGATCGCCCAGCCGGAGCACATAATTGTAGGCCGCGACAGAGGTGGACAACGGGAAGAAGGAGTAGCCGATCAGCCGGATGCTTTCTTCGGATGTGAAGGAGATGATGATGACGAAGATAAACGGAACGATGCATAGGAGAGAGAACAGGCCAAGAATGACATGGAATGATATCTCTGCCGGAAGGCTGAAAGAATTCAGGCGCGAAATCCGCTTATTTGCCGCTGAAACCATCGTTCTTGTCCTCCCCTCTTAAAACAGGCTGCTGTCCGCGTCCAGCTTGCGTACGATGGCATTGGCGCCTACGATGCAGACAAAGCCGACTACGTTTTGCAAAAGGCCCGCGGCAGAGCTCATGCCGATGTTGCCCGTGCTGGCTAGGGCGCGGTATACATACGTGTCGATGACCTGGGTCGCCGGGAACAGCGGGCCGGAGTTTAAGGGAACCTGATAGAACAAGCCAAAGTCCGCGTTGAAGATATGGCCCACGTTCATGATGAATAACACGATAATAATGGTGCGGATGTTTGGCAGGGTTACGTGCACCACCTGCTGCCATTTGGATGCGCCGTCCACCGCCGCGGCCTCATACTGCGTGGCGTCGATCCCGGTGATGGCCGCCAGATATAGCACCGCAGCGTATCCCGTATTCTTCCACAGATTGGAAAGCGTAAGGAGGAAAGGCCAGTAACCCGGCGTGTTGTACCAATCGATCACTTCTGCCCCCATGCTCTTTTGCAGCCTGGGGATCATGCCGTTGGTGGCGTCCAGAAAGGCCAGAAGAAAGTAGCTGGCCACCACCCAGCTTAGGAAATACGGGAAGAACATCAGCGTCTGATACGTCTTGGCCATAAAGCGCCGGGTAAGCTGGCTGAGCATGATCGCAAACGATACAGAGATCACCATACCCAGGACGATCCAGAAGGCGTTGTATGCCAGGGTGTTGCGGATCATGGTCCAGGTCCCGTCGGTCATGAAAAGGAATTCAAAGTTTTTAAAGCCAACCCATTTGCTATGGAGGATATTGTTGATGAACGTGTTGGCCTTGGGATACACCTTGTAATCTATAAACGCCAGCACGATGCCAAACATGGGCAGATACCGTAAAAGAAAAAGCCAGATAGCCCCCGGGGCAACCATGGTAGTCAGCGCCACCGTCTTTTTCCAACCGGAGTGCTTTGCGGATGTCTTCCTTAAAAGAGGTTTCGCTATGCCCGGCCCGGCGCTTTTGGAGTTCAGCATATGACACCCCCTCTTTTGATAGCTTATAAACTCGCATGATTTTCTTTTTACAAAAATTCCTTTTTGTATTGTAGTTAAAAAAATGCGTGATATCTATGTATGCAATTGGTTTTTGTTGTATGTGATTGGCATGTGAAACAAAAGACGCAAAAGAGAGTAGAATCGCAAGGGATTCCCGCCCGACTTTATTTACTGACGGCGTGGCTGGTATCAATTGTTAACATTGATATGCGTGTAGAAAAGCCCTTCCAATATATTAGGAAGGGCTTCTTTATTGCATATGCTGTCTATAAAAGCGCTATAAGAAATTAATCTATTTGAACATGCTTATCGTAAAGTATTGTTTCTTGGGTATTAAGTGATTTAATTATATCTTTTCCATTATCATCAATTAATGGACTTTCTGAAATTGTTTTAATACTAAACTTGTCTCTATGTTTTTCCCTAAAGCTAATATACTTGTCAGTCTCTCTATATTGGATAAATATAGGCCAAGTTTCAATTTTTTCAGCACTTATAGCTTCTGGAAACAACGCATCCAAATATTCTCCTGCGGCCTCATAATTCTCGAGCAGCATCTCCTTACCCATTTTGAATTTATCTTGCATTGCTGAAAAATCTGTTTCTTCAATTTCCTGCTTTATTAAGGTAAGACCAAATAAATTCTTTTTCGTTATCCAATAGTTGATTGTCGCATAGGTTCTATCTTCTTCACTCAGATATTTATTAGCCTTTAAGATCTGATATATAAACATACATAATTCCCATTCTTCTGCCTTTAAAGATTCAAATGCATGAGTAGTAATAATGCTCAATATACCCTTTGCATTATCAGTATCCATTTTGATGGAATTAATTATTATGCCATAGACTAAAATCTGTACAATGAGAAATGCCCTTTTCAAATAATCTTGATCAATATATATTTGCTCGCCATTCCTAAACTTACATTCATTAACACAATTCAAATATATTTGGTTAACAACTCCATCATTATGTACAATTAGATTACGCCTACATGCAATTTCTATATATTCACTTATATATGACTGCAGGCAAGATAAATCCACTTTATGTTTTTCTATACGCTTTATCCAATCAGGAAACCCTTCCCACATAATATTCGTTACTTCATTTTCGATTAAATAAGATCTTATTGTAGCATGATCCATTTTAACTATTTCAGAAAATGTTATCGAACGGTCTTTTAGATAAAAATCCGGATATGAAGTAACTAAAAACCTAAACATCCCTGCTATAAAATCTTCAAAGCAAATTACTGTCTGTAATAGTATTATATTATTCTGCATCAGTCTCATCTCTGAATATAGACTTGTCTCTAGTACTGCCTTATTCAAATTTAGTTCATATCCCAACTCTTTCAACAATTGTGAATCTTTATACTTGAATGTAAATTGAACTTCCTCATTTGGGGCTTTTTTTACTTCAAGAATATCAGTCGCTTCCTCTATAAATCTCTTGGTGCGCTCTATTATATCATCAGGAATTCCCTCCGGTCTCTCACCCTTAATCACCGTTTTTATATATATATTTATAACATAGATGATCGCATTTCTATTAATCCCCTTTTCGATAGCCTTTGGCATATGTTCCATTTGAATATCGTTATATTTCATTATAGCATTGATCTTAGAAATTGTCCGTAGAAAAATAGACTCAAACATAAATACACATCTTTCTTACTTTTTCTACATAATACCATAAAATACGTATAATTACAACAATAGCTCATATGTGTCAACAGTACTCTCCCCTTGTCTTGTCGATGACTATGTCATCTGGATAGAGTCTGCCGTTCAGTAACGAGACGCTGAATCAATCCCGGTACGACCATCAAGCCTACCTACAAGTGAGAAACAGTGCAAAAAGACCTGCGCGAAAGCGCAGGCTCTATTTATCTTAGCCGCTGACACTCATACCAACCAACTCTTGCTCTCTGCGCCTGCTTTACTCCATCCTACTGCAAAGCGCCTCGGCTGCTTCTTCTATCGTTTTCAGTTTGTACTCCTTATTCCACCTGTTGACGCCGATATAATCGAACACATGCCCCTTGGTATGCTGCACAAAGCGTTCCAGCTGCCCAAGGCAGGTCAAAAGGCCGTTGCCTGTGCCGCCCGGCGCGGCGATCAAAAGAACTTCCTTCCCGGCCAGCCCACTTTTTTCTTTCATAGCCTCGCACCTGCGGAACCTGTCCAGAAAGGATTTCAGCGCCTCGCTGGTTTCGCCCCAGTATACCGGAGTCTGGATGATCAGCACGTCCGCTTCGGTGATTTTCTTGCTGATCTCCTCAAAGCCATCGTCCCCATAAGCGCATGTATGCTCATTTCTGCAGATCCCCCAACCATCGCCGCAGACATGGCAGCGCGTGACCGACGTTTTGCACAGCTCGATTACCTCAGTTTCAGCGCCTGCCTTAGCAGTTCCCCGTTCCGCCGCATCCACGCATGATACGGACAACCCCTCCGATTTGGGTGTCCCAGACAGAATAACGACTTTCATTTCCTATCCCTCCCGTAAAAAATAGCTGGCTCTTAGAAAGGATGCAATCCAACTTATATATATTATCGCCCGGTTACGCAATCACGATCTGCACATCCGCTTCTTTCAGCGCGTGAAGCAGGGCCCCCTCGGGCATCCTGTCGGTGACCAGCACGTTAAGCCTTTTGAGTTCGCCCGTGCGGCACAGAAAATACTTATCGAATTTGGCCGCGTCGCACAGGAGCATGTGCTTATCCCCGGCGTTCAGCATACAGCGCTTGATGGCAGCCTCCTCCGGGGCGCTTTCCCAGAAGCCATCCGCCGTCACGCCGCGGCAGGAAAGCACGCTCCATGTCCCATGATGGCTCATGAGGAAGGAAGCGGCATCCTCCCCAGTGAGGGATGCAGAATTTTCACGAAGCACGCCCCCCGTGCAAAGCACTTGCCGCCCCGGCACAGCAAATACCTGGGCCGCCAGCAGCCCGCTTGTCACCACCGTCAGGGAATTCAAGGCCCTTAGTGGTTCGCTAAGAGCGAGCACCGTTGTGCTGGAATCCAGGATCAGCGTATCCCCCGGCGCGAAAAAGCGGGCCGCTGTCTGGGCGATTGCCTGCTTCTCGGCCAGGCGTTCCTGCTGGCGCGCCAAAAGTGGCGTATCCTGTATGCGCTGGATGGGCAGGGCCGCTCCGCCGTGGGTGCGCCGGATGCGCCCTTCCTCCTCCAACACCTGAAGGTCTCGCCGAAGCGTCGCGCCGCTCACGTACAGCCGCGCCGCGAGGTTCTCCACCGTGGCGGATTTCTCCGCCTCCAGCAGGGCCATGATCGCCTCCTGCCGTTCAAAGGGAAGCATATACTTTATCGCCTTTCACCGTTTGATCAATCTTTCATCCAATTTGAGCATTTGCGCGTACGTGCGCGATTTTTGTAAGAAGAATAGACAGAATTGCGCAATCCCAGTATAATAAGGATGCCAAACCTTGTCAACCTTTTAGGCCGCTGGGCGGAAGCAAGAAACCATATAAACGGAGGGCGCCATGGCACAAAATGTACTTCTGCCCCAATTGGGCATTTCGGAAGAAAGCGCAGTCGTCGGCGAATTCTACGTGAAGTTAGGCGATACAGTCAGCGTGGGACAGCAGCTGTTTTCGATAGAAACGGACAAGAGTGTATTTAATGTGGCAAGTGAGTACGCGGGAACGGTGCTCGCGCTTTTATGCGCACAAGGCGACGAATTGCCCATTAAAGCGCCGGTGATGGTCATCGGGCAGCCAGGCGAAAAGGTCGAATCCTTCTCGCAGGCCAAAGCAGAGGCCGTATCCCAGCCGGACACAAAGAAAGCACCGCAGGAAGCCGCGGCTCCCGCTCCCGTACACGTTACGGAAGACGCCGCAAAGCCCGCCTCAGTCTCCCTCGTCTCGCCACGCGCCCGTGCACTGGCGCAAAAGGCCGGGGTGGACGCGGCGCTGGCCGTATCTTCCGGTCCCGAGGGGCTGATCATCGAGCGGGATATCAAAAAACTCCTGGATGAAGGCGTACAGCCAGGCGCAAAAGCGCCCGCCGTCCAGCAGGCCCAGGCACCTATAGGTGCGGCGGGCTTTGAGGATATCCCCCTGTCGGTTATGCGCCGGACTATTACAAAGAATATGATGGCCTCGCTTGCCACCATGGCGCAGCTGACGCATACTTCCAGCTTTGACGCCACGGACATCCTTGCCTACCGCGCAAAGTGCAAGCAGGATCCGCAAATGAGCTTTGTCACCATCGGCGACATGGTGCTCTACGCCGTGAGCCGCACGCTTGCTCAATTTCCGGACGTCAACGCCCACTTTATGGGCGACTTCATCCGGCATTTCGGCGGTGTGCACCTGGGCGTAGCGGTGGACATCCCCGGCGGACTGATCGTCCCCGTTATCCGAGACGCAGACAAAAAGAGCCTGCTGGAGATCTCCAATGAGCTCAAAGCGCTTGCGCAAAAAAGCCGCGACGGCACCATCCAGCCCCAGGAGTACACTGGCGGCACCTTCACCGTATCCAACCTTGGAAATTTGGGCGTTGAACATTTTACGCCCATCATCAACCCGCCGCAGGTTGGCATCCTGGGCGTGAACACTATTACGCTGCGCCCTCGCCGGGCGGATAACGGCACCGTGGAATTCTATGATGCCATGGGCCTTTCGCTCACTTATGATCATCGCGCTGTCGATGGCGCGCCGGCCAGCCGCTTCTTGCAGGCCCTTTGCCAGAACCTCGCCTCGTTCACACTGCTGCTGGGCAAATAACCTTTAACGGAGGATGTTATGTACGATCTGATCATTCTGGGCGGCGGCCCGGCCGGTTACCGCGCGGCCGAGCGGGCGGCGCACGAGGGCCTCACAACGCTCCTGTTTGAAAAGCGCGCGTTAGGTGGCGTGTGCCTCAACGAAGGGTGCATCCCCTCAAAGACGCTGCTGTATTCTGCCAAGCTCTATGACTATATGAAGGAGGGCGCGGCCAAATATGGCGTCACGTGCCAAAGCCCGGTCCTTGACCACACGGCTGTCATCAGGCGCAAGAACAAGGTCGTCAGAAAGCTGACCCTCGGGATTGCCGCGCAATTAAAGGAAGGCGGCGTGACGGTCATTCAGGAGGAAGCCGAGATCACGGGCCGCACAGAGGGCGGATATGCCGTCTTAGCCGCGGGCCAGGAGTATACAGCCGCGCGTCTGCTGATCGCCACGGGCTCTTCCCCCACGCTGCCACCCATCGAGGGGTTGAAAGAAGCGCTGGAATCTGGCTTTGCGCTGACGAACCGTGAAGCGCTGGACCTTTCCGCGATCCCTGCTTCTCTGGTGATCGTCGGGGGCGGGGTGATCGGACTGGAGATGGCAAGCTATTTTTCCTCCGCCGGAAGCGATGTGACGGTGGTGGAGATGCTTCAAAGTATCGGCGGGCCCATTGATGCGGAAATCGCCGGGCTCCTTAAAAAGGCCTATGAGAAAAAAGGCGTCAAGTTCCTGATGGGCACTTCGGCGGCCAAGTTCGCCCCCGGCGAGGTGACGGTCATAAAGGATGGGACCGCTTCTACGCTTGCCTGTGAAAAAGCCTTGGTATGCATCGGCCGCCGGCCCGTGCTGCCTAAGGGTGCCGATAAAATCGGGCTTACGCTGAACCGCGGCGCTATCGTGACGGACGAGCATATGCTCACCAGCGCCCTTTCGGTCTATGCCGCGGGGGACGTGAACGGCAAGAGCATGCTGGCGCACACCGCCTACCGGGAGGCCGAAGTGGCCGTGAACCATATGGCAGGTAAGCAAGACATCATGGACTATTCCGCCATCCCGGCCGTGATCTACACCAACCCCGAGGTCGCCTGCTGCGGCGAAACGCTGGAAACGGCCAAATTAAAAGGCATTGACGCCATCGAAAAGAAAGTGCCGCTGAGCTTCTCCGGGCGCTTCGTGGCCGAAAACGAGGGTGGCGAAGGGCTGTTCAAAATGGTTTTGGAAACGACGGGGAAGGTTCTCGGCGTTTCCATGATCGGCAATCCTGCCAGCGAGATCATCTTTGGCGCATCGCTGATGCTGAACCGCGAACTGCGCGCTCAAGATTTGCAGCGCGTCGTATTCCCCCATCCCACCGTCGGCGAAATATTCCGGGAAACCGTGTTTTAGGAGGATGCTATCATGCCGCAAAGCCAATTCATCGATCCCAAAGCCCTGCGTGCCAAAGGGGAACTCACGCTGCCCAAGATCCCGCTGAACGTGTACCAGAAGTCCATGGCCGATGAGCGTGGAAACTTTTCCGATCAGGAACTCATCCACATCTATCATGACATGCTCGTCATCCGCGAGTTTGAGACGATGCTCTATTCCGTACGGACGACCAAGCAATATAACGGCGTGGATTACGTATACACCGGTCCCGCCCACCTGTACACCGGGCAGGAAGCCGCGGCGGTGGGCATGGCCTACACGCTTGACTTGAATGACGCCATCTTCGGCTCCCACCGCAGCCACGGCGAAGTGTTGGCCCGGGGGTACAGCGCCATCCGGCAGCTGGACGAAAAAGAATTGATCAAGATCATGCAGAGCTTCAACGGCGGCAAAACCCTTGCGGCTATTGAAAAGCGCGCCGGCGGCGACGTGAAGCGCCTGGCGCAAAGCTTCCTGCTCTACGGCTTTATGGCTGAGCTTTTCGGAAGGGAAAACGGGTTCACCAAGGGTCTGGGCAACTCCATGCACGTGTTCTTTACTCCCCTTGGCATCTACCCCAACAACGCAATCGTTGGCGGGAGCGCCGGGATTACGGTGGGTGCGGCGCTTTACAAGAAGATCATGCGGGAAAAGGGCCTTGTGGTGTGCAATATCGGCGATGGGTCCCTGGGCTGCGGCCCCGTGTGGGAGGCCATGAACTACGCAGCCATGGACCAGTACAACAAACTATGGGACGATGCGCACAAGGGTGGGCTGAAGCTTATCTTCAATGTGTTCAATAATGGTTACGGCATGGGCGGGCAGACCTCCGGCGAGACCATGGCCTATGGCATCCTGGCGCGGGTGGGCGCGGGCATCAACCCGGACGCCCTCCATGCTGAGCGTGTGGACGGCTATAACCCACTGGCGGTGATTGATGCCTACCGCCGCAAGCGCAAAATTCTGGAAGAAGGCCGCGGCCCGGCGTTGCTGGATGTGATCACCTACCGCTTCGTGGGCCACTCCGCCACCGACGCTTCCACCTACCGCACCAAAGAGGAGATCGACGCCTGGCAGGGTGTGGACGCTTTGAAAGCCTACCGCGCCGAGCTTATTTCCTGCGGCGCGGCCCGTGAGGACGCGCTGCTTCAGATTGAGCAGGAAATCAAGGACGATATCACTGAGATCATGAAGATCGCTATCGACCCGGACGTTTCCCCGCGCCTGGACCTGAAAAAGGATCCCGACGCCATCCGCGGCTTCATGCTCTCCAATGAACGCATCGAAAAGCGCGGGCAGGGCACGCCGGAAGTCTTGGCTCCGCTTTCAGAAAACAGCCGCGTAAAAAAGATTGCGCAAAAAGAACGCTTCGCCTTTGACAAAAACGGCGAACCGGTGAGCAAGCTCAAGCAATACACCGTTCGCGACGCGCTGTTTGAAGCCATCATCCACAAATTCTACGAAGACCCCACGCTGATCGCCTTTGGCGAGGACAACCGCGACTGGGGCGGCGCGTTTGGCGTGTACGGCGGGCTCACGGAATCGCTGCCGTACCACCGCTTCTTCAATTCCCCCATCAGCGAGAGCACCATCGTCTCCAGCGCCGTGGGCTATGCGCTCATGGGCGGCCGGGCCATCCC
>JAEWAH010000279.1 GCA_023391725.1 Bacillota bacterium
TCCTCTATGCCTTTGCGGATCTGGCCCATAGGGGCCAAGATTGCCTGCTTTGTCTTGTTGGGCGCCAGTTTGAGGAGGCTCTGTTCGCTGGGCAGCTCAATATTCACGCTAAGCCTGTCCGCAAGCATTCCCAGGCGGCGCACTAGCATATCGGAAGCGCCGGGGATCGTTTTTGCGTGGATATATCCCCAGAATTGGTATTTCCTGCGCAATAGCTCGATGGAGCGGACCATCAGTTCCATGGTGTGATCCGGATTTTTCAAAACGCCGCTGGATAAGAACAGGCCTTCTATATAATTGCGGCGGTAGAACTGGATGGTGAGTTCTGCCAGCTCTTCAGGAGTGAACGCTGCCCGGGGCACATCGTTGCTGGCCCGGTTCACGCAGTATTTGCAGTCGTAAATGCAATGGTTGCTCTGCAGCACCTTGAGCAGCGACACACACCGCCCGTCCGCTGCGAAGGTGTGGCAGCACCCGGCTGGCACGGCGCTGCCCAGGCCCTTGCCCCCGGGCCGGTCGGCCCCGGAGGAAGTGCAGGCGGCGTCATACTTGGCGCTATCGGCCAGGATGGTCAATTTCTCCATCAGATTCAGGATGCATCACCTGCTTTGGATGATTAGGGTATGGCCCATTCTCGCGGCCGATTCCCGCAAAAGGCTCGTCCAATTCCCCCAAAGGCAAACAAGAACGTTTGTTCTCATTTATGATTATACGATAGCGCACGCGCCTTGTAAAGAGGGTCCGGCAAAATTTCTTTAAAGTTCCAGATCACACAAACAAAAAAATATAGTAGGGCGGGGGCAAGCCCCCACCCTACCTTTCCACGTTTCGCTGCTTTTATAGCGCGTATATTTTGGAATAACCTCATCTGTCATACTCATACTCGAACCCGGCCCGGTCCGTTTCAAAATCAAACAGCACCTCCTGCCCCCGGGTGAATCGGAACCGTGCCCGGCAGGCGGGGTTTTCCCGTATCATCCTTGTCATGGTCCCAAGCACGGGCGCTTTTAAAAGCATCCCTCCCCCATCCAGCCGCCGGGCGGAAAGGGTGTATTCGCCTTGCGAGATTACTACGAGGCCATCGCCTATGTGATCTATCTTCGCGCCCAAGTAGGTGGCCATGCGGTATTCCCGGCCATGAAAGAACGCTACGGCAATGATGCCCGTAAAACTCCGGCCTGCAAAAGGGATATCCGCAACGGAAAGAAAAAGCGAGCAGGGCAACTCCTCCCGCCAGAGGCATTGTGCCCAGGCGTACCGTTTGGGGAAGGAGCGCCCCCGGTCTCCCTCAATATATCCAAGATTATTCTCAAACAAATAATGCTTCTCATTGATCATAAGCCGTCCGTTCACGCTATGCGCCATGCTGATAATGCTGTGGCGGCATTCCATGAAGGGCACAAACCTAAACGGACCCATGATGTCGTATTGAAGGGACGCAAGCGGCCCAAAGACGAGCTCGCCTTTAGCGCTAATCCCGCCGGTATCGATATCCAACCGGAGGCCAGCGAAAGAAAAGAAGCTCCGGCCTATGGCGATGCGCAGCCCGCTTTTGTTAAGCCGGAACGATTCCGCAGGGAACTCCGCGCAAAGCGCCTCCTCACGGGTGATGATCTGCAAGGAGACCGTCCTGTTCCCCCGGATATCTGTATGGATGGCGGGGATCAGAGCCACCGTTTCTTCCTCTGTCTGGTGCTTAAAATACCATCCCCTAAAATAGCCAAGCAAACAGCTTCCCCCGTTCTTGCGTAAACGCCCAATTTGTCCTATTACAGGTTGTCCAGGAGGTGTTTTTCTATTACTCCGGCAAAAACTTTATACATTTCATGTTTCCATCTTTACACCTTTTCCCGCATGCCCTATAATGTAGCGAAATAGGCAGCAAGGAGCAGAGGCTATGCAGGAAGGCAAAAAGGTTTCCCTGGGTGCAAGGCTGTTCAAGCGATATGGGCTGGACGCCATGGGGGCCATGGCTCTAGGACTATTTTCCACACTCATCATTGGCACGATCCTGGACCAATTAGGCACTTATATCCCGGGATTATCTATACTGAATGACTTTGCCGCCACTGCCAAATCCCCCTTCGTTGTAGGCGCGGCCATCGGTGTATCCGTCGCCTGGGGCATGAAAGTGGCCCCACTGGCCATTTTTACCTCCGCCGTAACCGGGGCCATCGGCTATCAGCTGAGCGGCCCTCTGGGCTGCTTCCTGGCCGCAGTGGCCGGAGCCGAGGCGGGCAATTGGATCTTCAAGAAAACAAAGCTGGACATCATCCTTGTGCCCACCGCGACCATCTTGGCTGGTGGGCTGGCTGCAGTGGTGGTGAGCCCTGCGGTGAACTGGCTGATGGCCGTCTTGAGGGATTTCATTGACACGGCGACTCTCCTGCAACCCATTCCTATGGGTATCATCATTTCCGTTGTGGTGGGGCTGGTGCTCACGGCGCCCATTTCCTCCGCAGCGCTGTGCGCCATGATCTTTACTGCGCCGGATGGCGGCACACTGGGCTTGGGCCTGCAATTGGCGGCCGGTGCGGCTACTGCCGGCTGTTGCGCGCAGATGGTGGGTTTTGCGGTATCCAGCTATCGGGAAAACGGCGTCGGCGGACTCGTTGCCCAGGGTATCGGCACCTCTATGCTGCAAGTGCCCAATATCCTGCGCCATCCTTTGATCCTTATTCCGCCCACGTTGGCCTCCGCCATTACGGGGCCCTTGGCCACTACGCTCTTTGATATGCGCAACACCGGCGTCTTTGCCGGGATGGGCACCTCCGGCTTCGTGGGGCAGATCGGCACATGGAAGGCGATGGCCTCCTTGCAAAGCGGTGGCATCATTGCCTTGAAGATGCTGGCACTGCACATCATCCTCCCCGTTGTACTCTCGCTTTTATTCAGCGAGGTGATGCGCAAGCTTGGTTGGATCAAGGATGGAGAAATGAAACTGGAACTGTAATCGCTTTTACAAAAACATCTGCCCGTACTGCGCAAAAGCCGCGGTGCGGGCAGATTCTTTTTGGTGGTATCATGATCCACCTTATTATTTTGAAAAAGGGATAACAACACCGGCGGGGGCGGCGCCATGGGGATAGGTAGGAAGCATACCCACTATACTCCTGGTCCTTATTAACACCATGGAAAAAGAGGCCAGTGTGCGCAT
The DNA here is from genome assembly GCA_023391725.1 of Bacillota bacterium. Lineage (GTDB taxonomy): Bacteria > Bacillota > Clostridia > Christensenellales > Aristaeellaceae > JAEWAH01. The sequence goes on from JAEWAH010000279.1 coordinate 3,158, forward strand.
CACTCTGGAGCATCCCTGGGAGGGCCAGCAGGCGCTTGATATATCTATCGGCCGGGCCAATGCCTGGTGCGCTCCTTTCTGAAGCCTCCCTCTTGAGGAGGTTCCGGAGCTTCACGCCGCCAGTGGCGGGTGAAGCGAAGCGGAGGAAGCTTGCGAAACGAGCAATGCAAGCGTAGCGCAGCAATGCGACGATTGAGCAAGCCAGGGGCACCGCGAAGCCGTGATGGAAGGAGTCACTTCCCCTTGCCTGCTTGCCGATTTGCTGTCTATTTTCATCATTAATAAAAAAGGGCTGCCGCACCGGAAAACCTCGGTGGGCAGCCCCTTTTCAGTTGGGAGGTTATTTGCCGCTTTTTGCTTCAGTGTACCGCTTGGCGACTTCCTTCCAGTCCAGCACGTTCCAGAAGGCCTTCACGTAGTCGGCCCGCAGGTTCTTGTATTTGAGGTAGTAAGCGTGCTCCCACACATCGATGGCAAGGATGGGGGTAAAGCCGCCGTCCTCCTCAAAGGGATTGTCCTGGTTGGGGCTGGAGGAGACCTTCAGCGCCCCGGATGCGTCGGCGGAGAGCCAGGCCCAACCGGAGCCGAAACGGCCGATGGCCGCGGCCGTCAGCTTCTCCTTCAGTGGTTCCACGCCGCCAAAGGTCTTCAAAATCTGCGCGGCCAGCTCTCCTTGCGGCTCCCCACCGCCGTTTGGCGAAATTGTGCCAAAGTACAGGTTGTGGTTATAGTAGCCGCCGCCGTTGTTCTGGATAGCGGTGCGCACGGCGGGGTCCTTCACCTGGGAAAGATTGCGCAGGATGTCCTCAATACTCGTGCCAGCAAGCTCAGGCGCCTTCTCCACCGCCGCGTTCAGGTTGTTGGTGTAGGTGGCGTGATGCTTGGTGTAGTGGGTGATCATGGTGGTCTCGTCGATGTGGGGTTCCAGAGCGCTGAAATCATAAGACAGTTCGATCTGCTTGAACATAATTGTTTCCTCCCTGCATGATTCTATTTTGAATCTATTTTTTGAAGCTATTCTTGGCTTACGGATGCCCAGATGGCATCCGCCAGTTCATCAAGTTCCGCTTCCCTGCTTTGCTTTAGGGTAGAACGGATATCCAGGGGCGTGCCGACGATCTGCATGCCATTCATGCCACCGACGATCTCCTGCATGGTTTTGAGGGCCGCGCTGGCCCAGCTATGGTTGCCGATGAGGGCGATCTTGCGGTTCTTGAGCCCCAGGGCGGCAAGGTCCTGCAATACAGCTTCCATGGGGAGGTACAGGTGCAGGTTGTAGGTGGGCGAAGCTGCCACCATGTGGCTGTATTTCCATACCTCGCCAATGATGTAGCTGGGATGGGTCTTGGAAACATCATACATGCGCATGTCCTTTACACCCCGCTGGGACAGCTTGTTTGCCAGCGCGTTCATGGCGTTTTCCGTGTTGCCGTACATGGAGGCGTAGAAGAGGACGACGCCCTTCTTCTCCGGCTCATAGCGGCTCCACAGATCATACTTTCCCAGGAAGTATTCTAGGTTCTTACGCCAGATGGGCCCGTGCAGCGGGCAGATCATTTCAATTTGGGTAGCGGCCAACTTTTTGAGCGCTGCCTGTACGGGAGCACCGAACTTGCCGACGATGTTGGCGTAATACCGCCGCGCCTCGTCCAGGAAGGCGTTCTCAAAATCCAGCTCGTCGGCAAAGATGTTGCCGGCAAGCGCCCCGAAAGTGCCGAAAGCATCGGCAGAAAACAGGATCTTCCTGCTTTTTTCATAGGTGAACATCACTTCCGGCCAGTGGACCATGGGCGCGAAGCAGAACCGCAGAACACTTTCCCCAAGGCTCAGCTCCTGCCCGTCGGTTACTTCCACCATCCTATCCGAAAGGTCCAGGCTATAGAACTGTGAAAAGAGCTGGAAGGTTTTTTTGTTACCCACCATCCGAGCTTTGGGGTAGCGCCTGGCAATCTCCTCGATGTTGGCGCAATGGTCCGGCTCCATGTGGTTGATGACCAAATAGTCCAATTCCCGCCCGTTGAGCACGTGGGTGACATTCTCCAGATACAGGGCGCTGATGGAAGAATCCACCGTATCGATTAGTGCTGTCTTTTCATCCAGAATAAGATAGGAATTGTAGGCCACACCATTTGTCAGCGGGAACATGTTCTCAAACCGTTCCAGCCTCCTGTCGCTGCCCCCCACCCAGAACACTTTGGACGCAATCTCTTGTACGCTGTACACGAAAATTCCTCCCATGCCGCCGTGTCATCCCCGGCGCTTATAATATACCCAACTTCTTGGTCGCACTAACAATCCAAAAGTATCTTTTACGCAAAAATCCCGCAAAAAATCATCCGTTTTATGGCAAAAGGACTGTTAAAGGAGAATTCGCGCTGACTGTCACACACTCCTGCTTGGCCAGGTAGTCAAGCAGCAATTCGCTCATTTCTGTATTGATCTCCCGGACCCGCGGGCAACTCAAATAAGCTTCGTAACCACCCACGCCGGTAGCCCGGTAATTGTTCATGCAAAGGGTGAACTTCTGATCATCCCTAATAGGTTCCCCGCAAAAGATCATGACCGTGACCCGCTGCCCCACCGGCCTGGAAAGATCGAAGGTATAATCCATCCCAGCAAAAAAATCGTAATTGTAATGGGCTACCTTGGGCTCCAGGAAGTCGCGGGAGATGGATACCTCCCCCTGGGGCGATATCGCGAAATAGGATGCGCAGTTCTCCAGCGCAGCCTTTAGCGTCCGCCCATCCACCTGCAGAACCACCAAGGTATTGGGGTAAATGTAGGTAGCTACCACGTCCCTAACCGTCACCCGGTCCGAAAATCCCCGCACCTCATTGCCCAGGCTGGTGCAGGAGATGTCCGCCCGGGAAGCATCCAATTGAACCTGGTTGAAAAGGTTCGCGATGGGCGTGCCATAAAGGGCCATTTGAAGCTTTCCCTCGGGCCACAAGGGCTTATCCAGCTTGCCTATAGGCGCATCCAGCCAAGCATCCAGTGCCGCCTTCAAAGGCTGCATCTCCTCATAAAGAGGCGGCAGATTTTCAGCATCCGAGGGCATCAAGCGGGAAGTGATGCTGCCTTTCCCCGATGCCTCCGCCTTGAGAAAATGGGTGGCATTGGCCGGGGGCTGGGCAAGGTGGGTGCCGCAATACGTCCTGTTTTCCATGGAGATGTGCTGGTGGCCCGTGAGCAGCAGGTCAAAGTCCAGCTCCTCACAAAGGCAGCAGGCGATATTCTCATCCGTATCCGAAAGCAGCCTGCCCGTATTCAAATCCTTTTCCACCCCGCCATGATAGAGGCATATGGTGTAGTCTACCCGGCCGCGAAGGAGTCCCAGCGCCTTTCGGGCGGCATCTAATGGGTCCGTGATCTCAAAATAGGCAAGTGTCTCCTCCCGCTCCCAGCGCATAATCCATGGGGTAACAATGCCCACGATCCCCACCCTAAGGCCGTTTTCCAGCGTATGCACGGCGTAGGGCGCAATGGGCAGCCTACCCGCCTTATCACGTACATTGGCGCACAGACACCTTGCATTCAGCATGGAAAGGTACTCGTAAAGTGCCTCATACCCGTAGTTAAAATCATGGTTCCCCAGGGTCACATAGTCGTATCCCGCCGCGTTCATCACACGGCTCATGGGGCCGGGCAGGCCTTGTTTTCGGCAATAATAGGTCAGCGGCGAACCTTGTGTGGTATCGCCGCCATCCAATATAAGCGTGTTCCCGTCTTTTATAAACTGAGGGATCATCCCCATAAGGCCTACGGGGCGCGTCTTATCATCGATAAAATTCGTGGGAAACACGTAGCCATGGGTATCGGAGGTGTAATAGATCGTAAGTTCCGGCTTCATGGTCAGCCCCTCGCCAGCTTCTTGCGTACTTTGGTGGAAACCAGTTCGATCACCAGCATCAGCACGACCAAGCCGCATATAAACGCGCCCACCATGCTCCAGCGGCGGCTGTTGATGCATTGGATCAGCGCCGCGCCGATGCCGCCCGCGCCCACGATACCCAGCGTAGT
>JAEWAH010000295.1 GCA_023391725.1 Bacillota bacterium
GCCCAAACACGATGGTGATCTCGTTCATGTGCATCTTGGTGTTCACGTCCTGCATGGCCTTGATGGGACAGGGCGAGCCGGCCATAATCCCGGTGCGCAGGTTCGAGAAATCAAACTTGTTAAAGTCGGGGTGCTCCAGCATGCCGATGAACATGGTGGGCACGCCGTGCACAGCGGTGCATTTTTCGGCGACGAGCATTTCCATTTCCTTCAGCGGATGGTAGCGCTCCATGAGCACCATGGTGGTGCCGTGGGTGAGGCAGCTCATCACGCCCAGAACGCAGCCAAAGCAATGGAACAGCGGGACCACGATCAAAAGCCGGTCATTGGAGGTGAACTTCATCCTGTCGCCCATGAACTGGCCGTTGTTGGTGATGTTGTGGTGGGTGAGCATCACGCCCTTGGGGAAGCCCGTTGTGCCGGAGGTGTACTGCATATTGATGACTTCGTGCGTATCGGCGGAGGCGATCAATTCTTCCACTTGTGATTCCGGCACCTGTTCGGCCAGTTCATAAAATTCCTTGAACAGCCTCGCGCCTTTGGGCTTGTCGGGATACTCCCCAATCAAAACCACGGACTTCAGGTACGGAAGATTGATATCGCCCACGTCTTCGGGGTCGCAGGTCATAAGGGAGGGCATTAGCGCGGTGATATGGCCTAAATAAAAATTATCCCTGTTTTCCGGCATCATGATGAGCATTTTGCTGTCGCTCTGGCGCAGCAGATACTCCACTTCAAACTGCTTGTAGTTGGTGTTCACCGTCACCAGGATCGCACCGATCTTGGCTGTGGAAAACATGGTGAGCATCCACTCGGGCAGGTTCGTGGCCCAGATGGCTACATGATCACCCTTTTTGATGCCTGCGGCCAAAAGACCCCTGGCCATAAGCGTTGTCAGGCGGTCAAACTCCTTCCAGCTCCAGCGTACATTGTACTCCGGCGCCACGATGCACTCGTTTTCGGGGATCTCCTGCACGTTCCGGCGCAATAGCCCCGGCAGGGTATAATCGCTCAAAGTAGTAATAGCCATGGGAACCGCCTCCTTGCCGTCTGTCTATAAAAAAACTCCGTCCCTGATCAAAATCAGAGACGGAGGCTATACGCATCCGCGGTACCACTCTGCTTGGGACAAATGCCCCCGCTTGTGCCTGGCTGTTACGGGCCGATGCCGTCCGCTGCTACCAGCGGGTCTCCCCGCGTTCACGCGGCCGCTCGTGGGTGAGTTTCATCCTGCGGCGCTGCTGCCTTGCACCAACCGGCAGTTCTCTTTAAGCCCTTAGGATTACTGTTCCCAGTCATGGCGTTTGATTTTAGCAAATTGTAGCCGAGCCGCGGGGATTTGTCAAGCATGAGTTTTGTAAGGGATGGCGGGGGAGCGGATGGAGGGCATTGGCGGGGAGGGGGCCTTTGATCTGGTTCCGGTTTTGCGGACAACTGCAAAATGTGGATAGTTACGAGGCAACGGAGAAACGGTTGGAAACGGATTCGAAATCAGCGGGGGAAATATATCCTAGCGAGGCATGAATTCGGACCCTGTTGTAATGAAGCATGTATTCCTCCACAGCCCGGGCGGCCTGGGCCCTCGTGTCAAAGTGCAAGGTATCCAGGCATTCCATCTTAAGGGCCTTGAAAAAGGTCTCGGCGCAGGCATTGTCGTAAGGATTTCCGGCCCGGCTCATGCTTTGGATGCCGTCCATGGTGGCCACCGCTGTCCTGAAATCGCTTGAGGCATACTGGCAGCCACGGTCTGTGTGGAAGATCAACCCCTTGCCTGGATTACGGTTCTTGACTGCATTGCTCAGCGCCGCGATGGCCAGGTTCCGGTCGATTGTCCCGCTGACGGCCCAACCGACCACACGCCGTGAATACAGGTCCAGCACGCTGCAAAGGTACTGCCATCCTTCGTCCGTGCGGATGTAGGTAAAGTCTGAAACCCAGACACGGTTGACTGCTTCGGCTTGAAAGTTCCGGTTGAGCAGGTTGGGGAAGATCATCTGTGAGCCCGTCGAGTCGGTGGTATTCACATGCCGCCTGTAGGTGATGGGCACAAGCCCCGCACACAGCATGAGCTTCCTGACACGCTTGCGGCTGACCCGCCAGCGGCCCCTGCACAGCAGTTCCCGGATTTTCCGCGCACCGTAGACCCGTTTGCTCTCAAAGAAGATGTTCTTGATCTGGGCGGTCAGCATCCGATCTTGAATCTCCCGCGGCGTATCCTTACGTCTTAGCCACTCGTAAAATCCCTGGCGGCGTACATCCATCAGGCGGCAAGCCGTGGTCACGCTGATCTTCCCCGCATGCTCCCCAATGATTGCGTATTTCACTGCGGGTTCTTTGCAAAATACGCTGCGGCTTTTTTTAGGAACTCTACCTCGTTCTCCAGTTCCTTAACCCGCCGCCTCAACCGCTCTGTCTCAACGTTGCTGTCCACGCTGACTACCTTGATGAAGGCCCCTTCCGGATTGATCTCGTACTGCCGCTTCCACTTCCAGATGGTATTCTCGTGGATGCCGTACTCGTTGGCCACGCTGAGTACCGTCCGGCCGCCTTCCGTGACCATCCTTACTGCTGTCAGTTTCTCTTCTTCTGTAAACTTGCTTTGTCTTCCCATGGTGTACAACTCCTTTGTGTGTATTCTACCACACTTTTGAGTTGTCCGATGATTCGGGGCCAGGTCAGGCGACAGGAACGAAGGACGCAGGAGGGAGTAGGGGGGATTTCGATTTCCCCCCTTAACTCCCCCCTGCACTCCCCATATCCCCTTAAAGCGACCAAGGCCTGTGGGCCCTGGACCCAAGGAGGAACGGTGCGTACCCGGCGGGCAAGGCCTTCCCAATTCCCCTCTAGGGAGGGGTGGCGCCGCAGCGCCGGGGTGGTTGTCCGTGAGGCGCTCTGGCCCGGCACGCCGCCGTAGGGGGCGATGCCCACATCGCCCCTATGATGGAGCCGCACCGCTTAATCACCGTTTACCCACGGGGATGTGGCGCCCCAAGGATGATGGATGAGAGCGACACTCGCTCTTCACTCATGCTCCACCCACATGGTCACGGGGGAGCTATCGATGCCCTCAATGAACAGGGGGATGGCGGCGGCGGCGGTAAGGTTCGTGGGCAGGCCCGCCATGCGCACGTCCTCGATGATCAGAATGCCAGGCCGCGCATGATATGCGCCAAGCATCGTCCGGTGGGAAATGGCCCCATCCTCCGAGTTGCGGTAGGAGGCCAGAGAGATCATATCCAGCGCCAGAGCCTTCAAACCCGGGAAGTTGTCCATTAAATACTTGGCTGCGTCACTCCCAAATCCCGGCCCGTCCTCGGCGTAGGCCTTGGGGTCGGAAAAGCGGGTAGGGCCGTACCCGGTGCGGATCATCAATAGGTCGCAGCCCGCGATTTTGTCATGATAGGGTTTCAAATCCTGCGCCGTGATCATCTCACAGCTTTTTTTCGGAATGTCCAAAATCTGCGGGCGCGCGTAAAAGAAGCTGTCGAAAGGCAGCTCGGCTATCTTTTTGCCCTTGTTGTGAAAGTGCCATGGGGCGTCCATATGCGTACCCCGGTGGTTGTGCAGCTCGATGTTAAATGTGTTGGCCACGTCGCCCCGGTCGATGGACTCGGCAACGCGCAATGTAAGCGGCGGATTCCCCGGCCATACCGGGTCGTTCGGCTTCATCAGGTAAGAAACGAGCGTTCTCATATTGTCCTCCTTGTTGAACGGATTCAGAGATTCCTTAAACATTGACGGAACCAGTATACCCCAGGACGGCCTCCGGGGGAAGACGGAAGAAAAATAAACCGCCCCTGCGACAGGGCGGCATGGCAGCGGCATTTTAAAAGCAGCCGGAAAGCCGGCTACTGGCTGGTCTTGTTCACGATGAAATTTACTTTGCTGGCAAGGCTTTCGTTGGCGGTAACGCTGGTGATCTCGTATTTGACCGCCCGTTGGTTGTTTAAGTATACATAGTCCTGCCTGCTGCGGAATGAATCGATGTATCCCATGATGTGCAGCCTGGCCTGAAGATCATCATCGCCGTCATAGATGCTGCTCAACAGCCCCTCCAAATTGACCCTCAGCTCTTCCAGAAATGCTCCGTTCGTCTGGACGGCCCTTAAGGCAAATATTTTGACCGTGATCTCATTGATCCCCGCATCCACGGTGACTTTGAACCTGGGATACTGCCCGCTCAGGGCCGCCGCGCACGCCTTTATATTGGCTATCAGCCCGGATTCGCTAAAGACGGGTGCGTTTAATTGCTTGCGGGAAATATTGATCTCGCCGGACAGCGTGACATAGCTGAAGTTTTTGAGCTTCAGCCTTAATTCATCCTTTATCTCCCCTATTGGGCGCAAGAACCTCCACCCCCCGTCAAAAGCGCAGGCGGTCATCCGCCGTTTATTGATTCACTGGAAGCTCGCTCCTGCAGTGCTTGCAGAGGATGGCGTCGGCGCGGACCGTTTCCTTGCAGTAAGGGCATTGCTTCGTTCCCGCTTCCAGGGCGCCCTGGCGGCCATCCTGGCCGGAGGCAACGGCCCCCATGACATGGCTTTGAAGCTGGCCAACATCTTTTTCAACCTTGCCCAGCCTGTACTCGTACATCCGCTCGTTGCTGGACACTCTTTCCCTTAGGTGCTGCTGCTCCATTTCCATTTGTCTGACATCCGCTTCCATGTTCAGGTCCTTCAAGCAGGCGACGATGATCCCACCCAGCAGCGGGCTTAAGAACAGCGCGAAAAAGAACCAGCCTATGCCGCTCCTGCCCTTTTTGGATGCAAAAGCGCCCACCGCAATGCACACGCCAAACCAGATCACATAGCCCATATGGCCCTCCAAAATTGCACAAAAAGAATAAATATCTCCTATATCTCCCCATATTATATTCTTCCAAATAATGCATGTCAATAAAAGGCAGCGTAAACCCCCTTAATGCACACTTGAAAGCAGAAACCACCGCTCCATGGACAACCCCTTTCCCCTTTGGTACAATGGGAGAAAACGTAAGCGAAGGACGGGAGGGGCCTATGAAGCCGATCTGCGCGGTGGAGCTGTTAATCGACAAGATCAAACGGGATTACAAGGATGATGTGGCCGCGGTGGTGATCATGGGCTCGACTATCTATGGAGAGTCCCACGCGCGCTCCGATATCGATATGTACTTTATCCCCAAGACGGATAGGGCCGATCAACTGCAATTTACCTTCATCATCGATGGCATCGGCTTTGATTTCTGGGGCATCTCCTGGGAGCGCCTGGAGCGCTTTGCCAATTGGGATGAGCGGCTGATCGTATCCATCATTACGGAAGGCCGTGCATTGTGGTTTTCTTCGGAGGAAGACAAGGCGCACTTTGAGGCGATCAGGGAAAAGGCGCTGGACGTAAGCGACGTGAGCAAGTTTGTATGGAAGGCCGACGCAAAACTCGGCGAAGCCTACCGGGAACTGTATCAGCTTCAAAAGGTGCAAACGCTGTCCGAAGCCCGGATGTTGGCCATCGGGGTGATCTACAAGGTAACGGATGCACTGGCGCTTCTCAACCGCGTTTCCATAAAGCGAGGCCGGGGCAAACTGAAAGGCGAGATCCTCGCCATGCCCCTTGTTCCGGCGGATTTTGAAAAGCTGTACGACACGGCGTTTGTGAGCAACGATATTGGTGAGATCAAGGCCGCCTATCAGGCACTTTTGGAGAACACCCAGGCGCTGATCTCCCGCGAATCGGCGAAGGCCGCGGGGGCGCCCGCGTTTTCCGAAGTGATGGAAGGGTTTTACGAAGAGCTGATCAACTTCTACAATAAGATTTACCACGCCGCCGAGATTGGCGACGCCGTGACGCCGTTGTTTGCCTGCGCGGAGATCGATCATGAGATAGAATGGGCGTTTAAGCGGGCGGGAGCTTCCCGGGACGTGCTGCCGGACATCGCGGGGGCGTATGATCCCAAAGATCTGTCTAAAATAGAGAAGGCCGCGCAGGAGCACCAGGCCGCCTTTGAGGCGCTGCTTGAGGAGAAAGCCGTGCCCGTGCGCAGGTTCCGGGATTATGAGGAACTGAAGGCGTATTTGGAAACGAGATAGGGGCGACGGGATGAGGGGAACGGTGCGTGTAGGGGGCGATGCCCCTAATTCCCCTCCCGTGGAGGGGTGGCGCGAAGCGACGGGGTGGTTGCCTGCGGTCAGGGCGGTGCGCTGAGCTCCGCGCCCTGCGATCAACCACCCCGGCCCTACGGACCACCACCCGCCTTACGGACCACCACCCGCCTTACGGACCACCACCCGCCTTACGGACCACCCCGGCCCTGCGGGGCCACCCCTCCACAGGAGGGGAATCGAGGGAGAAGCCGCCCCTAATTCCCCTCCCCTGGAGGGGAATCGAGGGGGAAGGTGCCGACGAAGGAGGCGGATGAGGGAGGCATGCGAATGTTTGATCCTCATCAGTCGCCTGCGGGCGCCAGCAACCCCTTACGGGGAAGCCAAGAGAGCGCCCTTCCCCTGCGGCCCTTCGAACCATCCGCCACTACGCCGGGCCGGTTTTTCGCAGTTCCGCCACGCCCCACGGCGTAAGGTTCACTGCGTTCGCCCTCTGGCGGCGCAAAGCTCAGGAACTCAAGGTAAAGTCCCCTACAACCTGACCACAACAACAAGCGCCATCTTATAACGGTGCGGAGGATATCTTATGTCACGCTCGCTTTCCTTTTCCAAAATGCATGGGGCAGGCAACGATTTTGTGCTGCTTAACGGCTTCCATCAGGCGCTGCCAGTGCTATCCCCCCTGGCCCGTGCCATGTGCGACCGGCATTTTGGCATCGGCGCCGATGGCTTGATGGCCGCGTCGCCCAGTAGCACATCCGACATCCGCATGGCCTATTACAACTCCGACGGGTCCGAAGGCGAGATGTGCGGCAACGGTATCCGCTGCTTTGCCAAGTTCGTGTACGAAAAGGGGCTCATGGCCAAGACCACCTTCACCGTGGAAACAAGGGCCGGCGAAAAGGAAGTCCGCCTGAAGCTGGACAGCGCAGGCGAGGTAGCTAGCGTATCGGTGGACATGGGCCGCCCTCTGTTTCCCCATGAACAGGTGCCCACGATCCTCAACGGCAGCCCGGCAGTGAAAGCGCCCATTACCGCCGGGGGCCGGACGGTATATGTCACCGCGCTGCGCATGGGCGTTCCCCATTGCGTGATCCTGGTGGATGATATGGACGCAACCGACGTGGACGGCCTGGGGAAGATCATCGAATCGCACCCGGCTTTCCCCGAAAAGGTCAACGTCAACTTCATGCAGGTGATCTCCCCCAAAGAGTTCATGATCAAGACGTACGAGCGGGGCGCCGGGCATACTTTGGCCTGCGGCACGGGCTGCTGCTCCTGCGCGGCGGCAGGAAAGCTGATGGGGATATTGGATAGCGACGTCACCGCCCGGGCGGAAGGCGGAACGCTTTTCATCCGGATAAATGACGCGTACGATATCACCATGGAAGGCCCCGCGGCATTCATCTGCGATGGCGTGTGGCCGGTGCGGGAATAAAGGTTACAAGCAAGAAAGGCGCGCCGCGAAAAGGCCTCGCCTTTCTTTTTTTGACCACCCAAAAGGCAGAACTTCCCTCCATTTCCATCGTCAGTTGAAATAAGTGCCACAATATGTTATATTTTTAGCAGACGGCGGATTTGCCGCGAACAAAAGATATGCCCATAGGAAGGGGAGGGGAACATGATCCATCACAACATCAAGCGCTTTTCGGCAAGGCGCCTTATCACGATACTGGCGGCCATCTTCCTGACCCTCATGATCCCAGGGATCTGCGCGCTGGCGGATGCGGCCACGCAGGAGAAGGCCCCGGCGGGGGATGCTGGATATGAGGCCGATCCCGAGACCGCGTACCGGCCCCTGATCGATATGTACAAGTCGTTTGAAAAAAGCGGCTTAACGGAATGTGACGAGTTCCTTTCCAATACGCTCCTGGCCCGCGCAAAGTTTGATCCGGACGTTTTGAGCGGGATGGATATGGACCTTGACGGTCTCGTTTTGCAATTCGCCTTGCATGACGTAAACGGGGATGGGATGCCCGAGCTTCTTATCCGGGCCGTCGATACCGCCTCCGCTTCCACCATTCTTTCGGTCTATACCCTGAAGGAAGGCACTCCGGTATCCATTTTGCAAAAGGAGACCGGGCGGGAAGAGATCATCATCCGTGAGAGCGGCGTGATCGACCGCAGGTGGTCGCATATGGGCATAATAACTGACATGTACTATACCCTGGCCCCCGGCGCGGCCGAATTGACCCTGGAGAAC
>JAEWAH010000296.1 GCA_023391725.1 Bacillota bacterium
CGCCGTTGGCATGGACCCCGTGCACTTTGGCGTGCTGCTGATCTTCAATTCTGCCATTGGCCTCATCACGCCGCCGGTGGGTACCACGCTCTTCGTGGGCTGCGCCATAGGGAAGACCAGTTTGGAAAAGACGTCGATAGCGACCTTGCCCATGTTCGCCATGATGGTGGCCGTGCTGCTGCTGGTCACCTATGTTCCGGATATCTCCCTGTGGCTGCCCCGCGTACTGTTTGGGCAGTAACCATGAAATAGCGATGGCAGCCCCCTTGATGATGGTCAAGGGGGCATTTTTTCGCAGGATTTGCGCATGTTTTTCGCGAAATGTATTGGAAAGAGGGTTGCGAAAGGAAGAGCAAAGCATGAAAGGGATCACGGAATCTTTTGCGCGCAAAGCACGGCCTATTAAGGTGATGCAATACGGCGAAGGGAATTTCCTCCGGGCCTTTGTGGATTACATGATCGATATCGCCAATGAAAAGGGATTGTTTGACGGGGATGTGGCTGTCGTAAAGCCCATCACGTTTGGATCATTGGATTCTTTCAAAAAGCAGGACAACTTGTATACCGTGTGCCTTCGGGGCAAGGCGGGGGGGCAGGTCATTAGGGAAAACCGGGTCGTTTCTTCTATTGGACAGGTTGTGGACGCATACGGAGAATATGACGCTTATATGGCCCTTTGCAAGGCGCCGGAGCTGGAATTTATCGTATCGAATACCACCGAAGCAGGGATCGTGTTTGATCCGGCGGATGATTTTTCCGCCTGTCCGCCCAGTACCTATCCCGGTAAGCTCACGCAGTTTTTGTTCAGGCGCTTTGAGCATTTTAAGGGCGCGCAGGATAAGGGGCTTATCATTTTGCCGGTAGAGCTTATCGAGAACAATGGCGGCAAATTGAAGGACTGCGTACTGCGTTTGATAGAGGCATGGAAGTTGCCCCAGGCGTTCCTTGCTTGGGTGGAGGAGGCTTGTGTATTCTGTTCCACGCTGGTGGACCGCATTGTTACAGGCTATCCCCGGGGCGAGGAGGCGGGATACTGGGAGGAGCTTGGGTATGAGGATAGACTTCTCGCCGTGTGCGAGCCCTTTGCCCTGTGGGTGATCGAAAGCCCGAAGGATATTTCCGCGCGCCTGCCACTTGACAAGGCCGGGCTGCCGGTGGTGTTCACCCGGGATCAGCGGCCTTACCGGGAGCGCAAGGTGCGATTGCTCAACGGCGCCCATACCGGGACCATACTAGGGGCGTACCTGGCGGGCATGGACATTGTTGGGGAATGCATGAAAGACGGCGACATCCGCCGCTTTATGGAGCAAGAGGTATATGGGGAGATATCGCCCACTGTGCCGCTTCCGCCCGATGAAGTAAAGGCATTTGCCGGCAGCGTCTTCGAGCGGTTTGAAAACCCCTTCATCCGCCACGCCTTGCTGTCTATTGCGCTGAACTCCGTATCCAAATGGAAGTCCCGCATCCTGCCTTCGCTGACGGATTCTTATGAAAAGACAGGCCGTTTGCCCAAGTGCCTGACCTTCTCTTTTGCCGCGCTGCTGGCGTTTTATACCTGCTCAAAGCAGGCGGACGGCTCCTATGCGGGCAAGCGCCCCGACGGCGCCGCCTATCCCGTACAGGACGATCTGCCGTACCTGGAATTCTTTGCGGCTCACAACGGGATGGAAGCGGGGGAGTATGCCCTTGCGGTGGCACAGAATGCGTCCTTCTGGGGCCGGGATCTGAGCCAGATCCCAGGATTTGTGGATACGGTGGCTTGTCATTTGCAGTTTATCCGCACACAGGGAGCCAGGGCTGCCATGAACCGGCTTTTTGAGGTGTGAGGATGCAATCATTCATCAAGATCCATCCTGCGGACAACGTGGCCGTGGCGGTTGAGGCGCTGAAAAAGGGTGTGTCCATTGCATCGGAGGGGAAGCCGGTGATCCTTCGGGAGGATATTCCCGCCGGGCATAAGTTTGCCCTTTTCAATATCCCCGCTGGGGAGAAGGTCATCAAGTACGGCTTTCCCATCGGACAGGCCAGGGAATTGATCCCAGTGGGGAGCCATGTGCACACCCACAATGTGCGCTCGGATATAGGTTCAAATCTTGCCTACGAATACCACCCGGAGTTCACCGAGCTTGCGCCGCAAAAGCCGCAAACTTTCTTAGGCTTCAAAAGGTCGGATGGCAAGGTGGGCATCCGCAACGAGGTGTGGATCATCCCCACGGTGGGCTGCGTGAACGCCATCGCCAAGCAGATTGAAATGGAAGCCCAGAGCTTTGTCCGGGGTGGGCTGGAAGCGGTGGTGGCCTACAGCCATCCCTACGGCTGCTCCCAACTGGGGGAGGATCATGGGTATACGCAAAAGGCGCTGTGCGGCTTGATTCGCCACCCCAACGCGGCTGGCGTGCTGGTGCTGGGCCTGGGCTGCGAAAACAACCACATCGCAGAATTCATAAAAGTGCTGGGGCCTTATGATGAAAACAAGGTGAAATTTCTTGCGGCCCAGGATGTGGAGGACGAGATCGGGGCGGCGCTGAAACTTTTGCAGGGCCTTTGCGAAGGAGCGGCAACCTGTGTGCGGGAGGAGATTCCTGCCTCGGAGCTGGTACTGGGGCTCAAATGCGGCGGCTCCGACGGGTTTTCAGGCATCACCGCCAACCCCTTGGTGGGCAGCCTGTCCGACAGGCTCATTGCCCAGGGAGGCAGCGCTATTTTGACCGAAGTGCCGGAGATGTTCGGCGCGGAAACGCTGCTCATGCAGCGCTGCCGCAGCCGGGAAGTGTTTGAAAAGACCGTGGCGCTCATCAATGATTTCAAGGCATACTTTGAGCGCCACAACGAGCCCATCGACGAAAATCCCTCGCCCGGGAACAAGGCGGGCGGCATCACCACCCTGGCGGACAAGTCCCTGGGTTGCGTGCAAAAGGGAGGGACCGCCCCGGTGGAGGATGTGCTTGCCTATGGAGAGCCGACCCACGAAAAGGGTTTGAGCCTGCTGCAAAGCCCTGGCAACGATCTGGTGGCCTCCAATGCGCTTGTATTCTCCGGCGCGCATATGGTCCTGTTCACCACTGGCCGGGGAACGCCCTTTGGCTGCCCTGTACCTACGGTGAAGATCGCCAGCAACAGTGATTTGGCGCACCGCAAGGCAAGCTGGATCGACTTTGACGCAGGGCGGCTGGTGGAGGGTTTGGCTATGGAGATCCTTACCGAAGAATTTTACCAATTGGTGCTTGATATCGCGTCCGGCAATAAAAAGGCCAAGTCCGAAGCGCTGGATAAGCGGGACTTGGCAATATTCAAGGACGGGGTGACTTTGTGAGAAGCGACGCCAGGGGCTCTGCTCCTGGACCCCGCCAAAGGGATATATCCCTTTGGAAACCTATGCAGTTATTTATTATGCGCCTACGGCAAAGCTGTGGGCGCTTATCCATGAAGGCTGATATATTGCCTGAGGCAATTCTCCAAAAGGCCTCCCCTTGAGGGGAAGCTGGCACCGAGGTAACTGATGAGGTGGTAAGCAGCCACCCTGTTTTCTTGATGAAGAATAATGGGTGTAACGACGCTGCGGCGCCTACACCTCATCCGGCACTGCGCGCCACCTTCCCCTCAAGGGGAAGGCTTTGGGGGAGCGGAAAAGTTCATACTTTACACCAATAATGTTATTACCATCGCTCAATTGTTGTAAGTCAGCCCGTTCAGCCTGATCTCGTCCAGCTCTTCCGCGCTCATCAACCCGGCCTGAAAAATGTTCATATACTCCTGTGACACGCTTTGGTTGAAGATCAGCAAATCATCCGTATTGATGGTTACGGGGATACCATGGCCGTACAGGATTCTGATGGGGTGTTCCTTGTAGCTTTTTACGCGCTCCAGCATCACGTTACTGGTAGGGCAGACATTCAGCCGGATATTGTTCCTGGCAAGCCAATTCATTACCGGCTCAGAAGCTGCAGCGGCGATGCCGTGGTGCACTTC
This sequence comes from Bacillota bacterium, assembly GCA_023391725.1. Lineage (GTDB taxonomy): Bacteria > Bacillota > Clostridia > Christensenellales > Aristaeellaceae > JAEWAH01. The sequence goes on from JAEWAH010000296.1 coordinate 3,970, forward strand.
GTTTAGTTCCAGCGCTTCGCACGCCTCCAGCACATCCTCCGCCGTGCCGAATTCGCCCACGTGGGCTTTTAGTGTAAGCCCCATGTCTTTGGCAAGCCGGTAGATTTTCTGGAAAGGACGTATGGGCTGGGCTAGCTCATTGCAGCAGATGTCCATGGAGGCAAACCATTTGTAAGACAGAATTTCTTCCACCTTGCCGTATGTCTTCTCCACATCGCAGGCTCGATCCAGAGCCAGTTCTGGTAAGAAGGTGGTATCCGGCGCAAGGCTGGCGCACAGTTCATCCATTGTCTTCATGAAAGGTTCCATGCCGCCCAATGCATCCACTTCATCCGGGCCAAAGCTTAGGCTCAGCAGACGGATGCTATCCTTTTGCGCCTGGGCAAAGGATGCCTCGATGCGCTTTAGGTATCCGGAAAGGCCTGGACAATGCACTTTTACGTTTTGCTCAAACCATTTTTGCATTTCCCCCAAGGAGGCAAAGGATGCGCGGGGCGGCGCAATGTCCGCATGGGCCCAGGCAGAGATATAGCAAAGCCTTCCGCCCCTCCCGGCATGGCTGTGCAGGTCGGATTTGGGGATGGATTGAAGCCCATCAAGGGAGCCTTGCTGCAAAAAGTTCATGAACTTCTGAGAATCATGGTCCATAGCTTAACCTTCTTTTGCTCCATAGAAACCATATGCTCCCTGACTGAAGCCAGGGAGCATATGTGATTATAGCTGAAGGGAATACTTCTTTAAGTATGCCCGCAGCGCCGGTCTGCACGGCGGGCTGATATTCTCTGGCAGGTGGCTTATGTCAAACCATTTAAGGTCTGCTACTTCTGCCGCCTGAGGAGCCAGATCCCCCGCAAAGCTGCCGCATAGATATACCACGTCCACGATGTACACCTCGTTGCCATCCGGGTAGATATGGTGCAGCTCAGGCCCGGAAAAAACGCCCAGCAGATCAATGGATTTGGCTGTCAGCCCGGTTTCTTCAAAAAGCTCCCGC
>JAEWAH010000141.1 GCA_023391725.1 Bacillota bacterium
CGCGCAGGGCCGGGCAGCCGAGAAACAGCGGCGAGGAGCCCAGCTCGGGCCGCCCCTCCGGGGGAATGTTCACTTCGGTAATGGCTTCTTCCATCATGCGGGCAACAACCTTACGGTGCTCCTCACAGCCTACTTCCTGAAGGTTGATGATGGGCAGCGGCAGGCGCCTGCGCTTATAATGCAGGATCTTGTTGACGGAGGCGGTCATCTCCGCATAATTGATCTGCCCGTCTTCACAAGCCTTGACAAGGGCCTGGGCGGCCTTGGCGGCAAGCTCCAAGCTGTGGGAGATGAACACCAGATCGATCCCGGCCTTCACCGCGGCCACGGCGCCTTTCACTACGCCAATGTTCTCCGCGATGGCGTTCATCATCAGGCAATCGCTGAGCACCAGCCCCGAAAAGCCCATTTGCTCCTTTAAAAGGCCTGTGACGATGCTGCGCGACATGCTGGCCGGTATTTTCTCTTTTTCCAGGGCGGGATAGAGGATATGGGCGACCATGATGGCGGGAACGCCCGCTTGGATGGCGGCCTCAAAAGGTTTCAATTCGCACTGGGTGATCTCTGTAAAGGGTTTATCCACTACGGGCAGCCCCAGGTGGGAATCGGCGATGGTATCGCCATGGCCGGGAAAATGCTTGGCCGCGCAAAGCACATGCGCGTCAACAAGCCCGTTGATCATTTCTACGCCATACTCGCTTACGACCTCCGGCTTGTCGCCGTAGCTGCGCGCGCCGATCACGGGGTTGGAAGGGTTCGTGTTGATATCCATGTCCGGGGCGAGGTTAAAATTCACCCCCAGGGCGGCAAGCTCCCGGCCGGTCAAATACCCGGCCTCATAGGCATTTTCTTTTTTTCCCGTGGCTGCAATGGCCATGGCGCCGGGGACAGCCGCGGCGTCCGCCTCCAGGCGGGACACCGACCCGCCCTCCTGATCCATGGTGATAAAGGCCGGGCGCCCCGTCTCGTGAAGGACGATGGCCTGTATATCACGGCATAGCTGCTTTAATTGGATATTGTCGGTAACGTTTTCTTTGAAGAGGACGACATTGCCGATCTTATACTCCTGGACCAGCTTGATAAATTCCCCGGTGATCTTTGTACCGGAGAAGCCCACAACGAGGCGCTGGCCCACCTTCTGGGTAAACGTCATCTTCTCCATAGAAAGCCCCCCTGCCCAGAATTACTTCCGGGCAAGCTGTTTCACTGCCCGGCGCACGAATCCGCCCTGCTGCTGGATGGCCGCCACGGCGGCCTGATAGTCTGCACCGGAAAGGGACATGACGATCGCCGCTTTCACGTTCCCCTGAGCCTTTTGTAAAAGCTCCTGGGCAGCGTCTTTGCCGGGAAGATCCAGGGCGTACTTTACGATGCGTACAGCCCTGTCCGCAAGTTTTACGTTGCTGGGCTTCATGTCCACCATCAAGTTTTTATAGACTTTCCCTAATTGTACCATAGAAAGCGTAGAAATCATATTCAAAATCATTTTTGTAACTGTACCCGCCTTAAGCCGCGTGGAACCGGAAAGGATCTCGGGCCCTGTGGGCGCCTCGATGGCAAGGTCCGCATGGCCGGAGATGACGGACCCCGTGTTGCAGGACAGGGCAATGGCATATGCGCCTTGTTCTTTTGCGAAGTCCAGCGCGCCCACGCAGTAGGGGGCGTAGCCGCTGGAACTGATGGCCACCAGCACATCTTTTGGGCCAATGTGGTTTTTGAGCATATCCTCCCGGCCCAATTGTGAGGAGTCTTCCGCGCCCTCGATGGCGAAGCGCAGTGCCCTGTCTCCCCCGGCAATGACGCCCACGACCAAGCCGGGCTCCACCCCGAAGGTGGGGGGGCACTCGGAGGCGTCCAGCACCCCCAGCCGACCGCTGGTGCCGGCCCCGGCGTACAAAAGCCGCCCACCTTTATGAAGGCGGGCGGATACTTCCTCTATGGCTTTTGCAATTTGGGGCAGGACGGCATTTACCGCCTGGGCGGCTTGGCCGTCGATGGTATTCATAAGCTGGACGGCTTCCAAAGGCGTCAGTTCATCCAGGCGCTCGCTTAATTCGTTTACCTGCTCGGTGGAAAGCTCCTCAAAGTTCATAACATCTTCCCTTCGCGGCTACCCGCCGTGCGGTTATTTGTTCTTTTTATAGCTGGCCGCCCGAAGCGAGCGGTCCAATACCGTCCTTGCCTGATCGTATTCCTGGGCAATCACCGCGGAAAAGAGAAGATCAGAGATATGCATCATGGCGATCCGGGAGGACATGGCCCCGGCGCGCACAGCCACTTCGGAGCAGGCTACGTGCAATTTGATGTCACACCTGTCCGAAAGGGAGTTGGGGGCGTATTTGGTGACCGATATAGTGGTAGCCCCGCTTTGCTTGGCTACATTCAGCGTGGCCAGGGTATCGCTTGTTTCCCCGGAGTAGGAGAAGAACACCGCCACGTCGCCTTCTTGCAGGCTGGCCGCAGATACCACCTGCACGTGGGGGTCCAACGTGGTGAGCGATATTTTGTTAATGCGCAGGAACTTGTGCTGCGCGTCCATCGCCACAAGTGCGGAGATGCCCATGCCGTAAAAATCTACGCGCCGCGCCTGGTGGATGGCCTCAACCGCGCGGGAAAGCTCTGCGTAGGATAGGACCTGCATCGTGCTTTGGATGCCGCCGATGTTGCGGCGCGTCATGTCCTCCATGATATGGGAAAGGTCGCTGCCCGTCTGCACGTCCGTATACGTAAGCGGGTTTTCGTTCTTTACAGCAAGGTTGGCCGACAGCGCCATGCAAAATTCCTTGAATCCTTTATACCCCGCCAGCTTGCAAAGCCTGACCACCGTGGTCTTGCTTGTATGGCAGGCGTTTGCCACCTGGTCGATGGGCGTGCCCACCAGCTGGGTCCGGTTATTCAGGAAATAGGCGGCCACCCGCTGTTCAGCGGGGGAGAAGGTATCCATCAGCTCCTGAAGCGTGAGGATGCAATCCGTCATAAGATCCCCCTTGAGCGCCCCCTAAGAAGCGCTTGCTTGCCACCTCTTTGTGGCTGTGTTGTGCGTATAGTTCTGCATCCATTTTACCATAGTATAAGAAATCTGCAATAAGTTACATAAAAAATTTTATAAGCAAAAAAAATTACATTTACTTTTGCGCAATACGCTGATACAATAGAAAATAGATAATCTTTCCACTTGGTGGACGCTGCCGGGGAAAGGAGCTTGCCTTGATGAAAGCCAGGGTGCTTACGGGTTTGGACCGATTGAGCCTTGCCATTGCTGTGATTCGCGGCCGGCGCGTCGGGCTGATGACCAACCCAACAGGCATCGACAGGGGCTTTCGTTCCGCAATCGACATCCTTTTTGAAAACTACCGTTTGAGCGCGCTGTTCGCCTGCGAGCACGGCGTACGGGGCGACCGCCAGGCCGGTGACAAGATCGATGCATTCCAGGACCCCGACACGGGCGTGATGGTGTACAGCTGCTACGGCAAGACCCGGCGCCTCACCGAAGAAATGTTGGCGGAGTTCGACGTGCTGGTGTTCGACATGCAGGATGTGGGGGCCAGGTTCTACACCTATTTGTACTCCCTGTCCTACGTTATGGAGGCCTGCGCCCAGGCGGGAAAGCCGCTCGTTGTGCTGGACCGGCCAAATCCCGTCAGCGGAGTGCAAGTGTCCGGTACGGTGCTGGATGAAAAGTTCCATTCCTTCGTGGGGGAATATGCGCTGCCCACTCGCTACGGGCTGACCATCGGCGAATACGCGCTGTGGGTGCGTGATCACCTTCATTTGAAGATGGATCTGACGGTAGTCCCACTGGAGGGTTGGCGGCGGGAGATGTTCGGGGACGATACGGACCTCCCCTTTATCGCACCCTCGCCCAATATCCCCACCGTTGAATCCGCCATCGTGTACAGCGGGACCTGCGTTTTCGAGGGCACCAATCTTTCGGAAGGCCGGGGGACGACACTGCCCTTTGAACTCATCGGTGCGCCGTTCGTGAACAGCCGGGAGATCGAAAAGCGCATGGCGGCGCTTAATCTGCCGGGATTGCACTTTCGCAGGGCCAGCTTCACGCCGCAATTTAACAAGTGGGCGGGGGAAACCTGCCACGGCGTGCAGGTGCATGTGACCAACAGGAAAGCGGCCGATCCGTTTTTGGGCGGGCTGATGCTTCTGGAAGAAATACGCCACCTGCACCCGGACGCTTTTGAATGGCGCGCCTCGGAAACGGGGGATATCTTCACCATCGACCGGCTGCTGGGCACGGATGATTACCGGAAAGGGAAGCTGGACGCCCGGGGGCTCATCGCGGCCCACAAGCCTTCTATAGAGGAATTTACTGCCCGGAAGAAACAGTTCGAGTTGTATTCGTAAGGGAGGGAAGGCTTTGCGGATCCGTGTTTTTGAAAAAGCAGACCTTCCCGAAGTAATGAACTTGTGGAATGCAAGCGCAGCCGCCGGGGAGGTGGCCTACAAGCCGCTGACGGCGGAGATTTTTCAAACAAAGTTTTTGTTAAGTCCCCATTACAGCCCGGAGTACAGCCTCGTGGCCGAGGAAGACGGGCGTGTCATCGGCTTTGTGAATGGCATCTACAAGAAGATCTTCCTGCCCAAGGAAACGCCTGAAAACACTCCCGGCTATCTCACCGTGATCTTTGTGGACGCATCCCACCGCCACCGGGGCGTTGGAACGGCTTTGTTGAAGGCATTGACGGATGCTTTTTCCCAGGCGGGGAAGAAGACGATTTCCTGCTCCGGGAACAATCCCGTGAACCTCCCCTGGCTGGTGCCCGGGACGCATGGCCACGACCATAACAACGCCCCCGGCGTAGAAGTGGATTGCGCGGGGTACGGTTTCTTGCTGAAGCAAGGCTTTGAGGACAAGTACTCCGAAGTGGCTATGTATTTGAACCTGGCAGATTATGTGCCCCCGCCTGACCTGCGGGAGAGGCAGGAAAGATTGTTGGCCGAGGGGATCCAAACAGGCCGCTATGACGTTTCCCTTGGCTGCGATTTTGACCGCATGTGCGATCGGGTGGGCAGCGAATACTGGCGCAAGGTGCTTTTTGACGAGACGCACGCCCAAACTCCCCGTCCCATCCTGGCAGCCGTCCACGAAGGCCATATCGTAGGCTTTACCGGCCCAGTGGACAGGGAGCCAAGCGGCCGCGGCTGGTTCACCGGCATCTGCACCGATCCTGTGTTCGAGTGCAGGGGAATCGCAACCGTGCTTTTTAACTTGTTGATGCAGGAATTCATCGCCTGCGGGGCTGCGTTCAGCACCCTGTTTACGGGCAAAGAAAACCACGCCCAGCGGCTGTATCTGCGCACTGGCTTTCAAGTCGTCCGCCGCTTTGCGATCATGAGCCGGGTACTGTAATGACGGGTAGAGCAGATATTGTTTAATTCGGGTCCCGCGCTGTGCGAAGCAATCCATAAATCGCTACGCCATATGGATTGCTTCGGTCGCTTCGCTCCTTCGCAATGACGCCTTAAGGCTTTATTTAGCGCTTACTAGAGGGGAGAGACTTGTTTGAGCGAAAGGCAGCCTAAGACCATCCTGGCCGTGGGCGCCCACACGGGCGATGCGCAATTGACCTGCGGCATGCTGCTGGCCAAGCATTCCCTTGCCGGGGACAAGATTATCACCCTGGACTTGACCGCCGGGGAGCGGGGTGCACCCCAAGGCGTTTCCACAAAGGAATTCCGCAAGCAGAACATCGAAAGCGCGGCGAATTTCGCGGATATGCTTCGTGGGGAAAGCATCGTTTGGGATATCCCCGATGGGGAATTGTATTCCTCCCAGGAACTTGAACTGCGCCTGGCGCAGGTGATGCGGGAAAAGCAGGTTTCCGCGGTGCTTTACCACTGGAAGAACAGCCTGCATAAAGACCACACCGCGGCATATACCATCACTAAGAATGCCATCTTTTTTGCCTCATTGCCCACCTTCGAGCATCCGCTTCCCCCCGCGCCCATTAGTCGGGCCATGTTCGCAGAAAATTGGGAAGACGCTGAGGGGTTTGCGCCATATTACTACTTTGATGTGACCGAGGCCTTTCCCCTGTGGAAGGAAGCCATCAAAAACCTGTGGCTTGCCGAGAACTCCCCAAGCTTCAAGTATTTAAGGTATTACGAAGCTTTGAGCATCGTCAGGGGCGCGATCATCAAGCGCGATCACGCCACATGCTTTGGGACGACGGAGTTTGGAAAAAGGCAGATCATAGATCTTTAGTAACCCTTGTTGGGGATTTTATGAAGCGTTAAAAGGGCGGTGCGCATGGAACGGTTCGGTTTTATCGCGGACATGATTGCGGAGGGGATCGCCTCCGGCTGCTTCCCATCGGCGGTGGCGGCAGTGGGGCAAAATGGGCAGACCCTGTTTACCCACGCCGCGGGAAAGCTTTCGCTTCCCGATGGCGCGCCCGTCAATACCGATACCCGCTATGACCTGGCCTCCATGACAAAGATTTTCGCGCCCACCATGCTGGCTTTGATGGCTGTGGAGCGGGGATTGATCGCCCTGGACGATACGCTGGATCGATTTTTTGACGTTCCCTCCGATAAAAAGGGGATCGCCATCTACCACTTAATGACCCACACCAGTGGCATGACGCCGCACTTTATGCTGGAGGAAGCCTGCAAAAGCCCGGCGGAGGCCATCCCCGTAATTTTGAACCATCCGTTGGATGGCCCGCCGGGGGAGGCGCCCCGCTATTCCTGCATGGGGTACATCACGCTAGGGGGCATCCTGGAAAAGGTGTACGGGAAACCCCTCGATTTGCTGGCCCGGGAACTTGTTTTTGAGCCCTTGGGGATGGAACATACATCCTACCGGCCAAAAGCCGGGAACATCGCGGCGACGGAAGTCGATGATGTTACGGGGAAGCCGTGGCAGGGCATCGTCCATGACGAGAATGCCAGGTTCCTGGGCGGGGTATCCGCCAACGCTGGGCTGTTCAGCGATATTGGGGACTGCATGCGTTATGCGGCGATGCTGGCGGCGGAGGGTGCACCCCTTCTTTCTCCCCGCACGCTGCGTTTAGCTATCAAGGACCGTACCCCGGAACACGACGTACACAGGGGCCTTGGGTTCCATGTAAGCGGCGGGATTGGAAGCTATTTGGGGGATCTGTTCCCGGCGACTGCCTTTGGGCATACGGGGTTCACGGGCACCTGCATGGCGGTGGATCCGGAAACGGGACTGTACGCAGTGCTTTTAACTAACGCGGTGCATCCCAAACGCGGGAATCCCGCGCTGCAAAGGTTCAGGAGGCTGTTCCATAATAGGGTGTACGCCGCGGCGATGCGATGAATTGATCCTTTTTCGAATTGGTCCATCAGGGCTAAAGTGCCCGACAGACCACCCCGGCGTGCCAATATCAACCACCCCGGTCCACCCCTCCTCTGGAGGGGAATAAACCGGTACCGCCCAGCTAATTCCCCTCCAGAGGAGGGGTGGACCGGGGTGGTTAAAAAGAGGAGTTTGAACTATCTCATTGATAAACTGAGGCCAAACCCTAAAATCGTTTTCTTTGTGTATGTCACGCTCCGGCGTGCTTTTGATAGACGGCCGAATGGCCGGCAGGAACCCGCTTGCGATGAAGGAGGCGGGCGGCTTGTGGTTCCACATTTTGCGCTGGGGGGATGCCAATGCTTAAGGAAAATTCCATGAAATCAAAGCGCCGGAGATTCCGCCTCTCGCTGGATGATCTGCAGCTTTTTTTGCTGTCGCTTCCCACAACCATCTGGTACATCTGCTTTTGCTATATTCCCATGTTCGGGATTGTTATCGCCTTCAAAAACTACCAGGTCGCCGCAGGCAAGGGCTTTCTATACAGCCTGTTTGTGAAAAGCCCCTGGGTCGGATTCGATAACTTTGAGTTCCTGTTCAAAACCAAATATGTGATGATGATGCTGCGCAATACCCTGGGCTATAACATTATCTTTATCATCCTGGGCGTGGTGCTGCCGGTTTCCCTTGCCATCTTGCTGTCGGAGCTTTTATCCAGGCGGCTGGCACGGGTCTGTCAGACGGCCATGTTCCTGCCCCACTTTTTATCTTGGGTAGTGGTAGGGTACTTTGTGATGGCCTTTCTTTCCACCGACAAGGGGCTTGTGAACAACCTGCTGGAAGCCTCCGGGAACGCCCCCGTCCTGTGGTACCAGACGCCGGAGCACTGGCCCTACATCCTGGTCTTTTTGCAGGTATGGAAGACCGTGGGCTACGGCATGGTGGTGTACATGGCGGCGCTTAGCGGCATCGATTCCTCGCTGTATGAGGCGGCGGTGATCGACGGCGCGAAAAAGAGCCAGCAGATCCGCTACATCACGCTGCCGCTACTCCGGCCCATCATGAGCATCATGTTCATCATGGCGGTGGGCCGCATCTTCAATTCGGACTTTGGCCTGTTCTACCGTGCCACGCAAAACTCCAACTCCCTGACCAGCGTGACGCAGACCATCGACGTATACGTGTATAACGCCCTGATGGGCTCCAGCAAGCCCCAGTACAATTTCGCTTCCGCCGCGGGCTTTTTGCAGTCGGTATTCGGCTGCTTGACGCTGCTGCTGGCCAATGCCGTTGTCAAACGCATCGACCCGGACAGCTCGCTGTTTTAGAAAGGAGGAGGCCTATGCTTGATTCCAATGACCGCCTCCTGAAAAGAGGCGTGGGCCCAAAAGAAGAAAAGCTGGCGGAGGGTATGAGCCGGTTCAACCGGATTAAGCCCCTGACCAATGTGCTGGGTTCCCTGCTGTTTATATTGATGGCGCTGATAGCAGTCTTGCCGGTAGTGTTCGTGATCATCATCTCTTTTTCCTCGGAAGCATCCATTGCCAGGAATGGGTACAGCTTTTTTCCCGAGACATGGGGCATCACTGCCTACAAGTACATGTGGAACATGCGCTCACTGATCGGCCGGGCGTTCATCAATTCCATTGGCGTGACCATCGTGGGAACTACCCTGGGCCTGATCCTCACCACGACCATGGGCTACGCCCTCTCGCGAAAGAGCTACAAGCTGCGCGGGCTTTATACATACTTCATCTTCATCCCCATGCTCTTTTCCGGTGGGCTGGTGTCCACCTATGTGGTGAACACCCAGCTTTTAGGGCTGCAAAACTCCTATCTGGGGTTGATCCTGCCCCTTAGCTGTTCTTCCTTTTATGTGATCATACTGCGCACGTTCTTTACCACTACCATTCCCGATTCCATCATTGAGTCGGGCAAGCTGGACGGGGCCTCCCAGCTGCGCATCTTTATCCAGTTGGTGCTGCCCATCTCCCTCCCGGCCATTGCCACCATCGGGCTTTTCTTCACCTTCGCTTATTGGAACGACTGGTACCAGGCGCTTTTATACCTGCGCAGCACCCACACGCACCTGTACCCGCTGCAATACGTGCTTGTCTCCATCGAACGCAGCATTGAGTGGATGACCAAGAACGCCGCCTACATGAGCGCCGACAGCGTTGCCGACATGCCCAGCGAGACGATGCGCATGGCCATCGTGGTCATCGTTGTGGCCCCCATCGCCTGCAGCTATCCTTTCTTCCAGAAGTACTTCATTTCAGGTCTGACCATCGGCGCGGTGAAGGGCTGACCCATTTGAAACAGCGGCCGGAAGGCTGTTTGTGGAATATATGGTAAGGAGGGTCCTCTCATGAAGAAACTGGCTGCCCTGCTCCTGACGGTTGCGATGATGCTCACCATGGTATCTTTCGCCGCCGCGGAGGAACCCGTGGAACTCATCTGGTGGATGGGCACGAACGCTGACGCCCCTATTGACCAGGCGATGGTGGAAGAACAGCTGAACGCCATCACCAAGGAAAAGCTGGGCATCACCATCAAGTGTGTGTACATGACGAATGCGCAAATCGGCCTGGCCATGTCTGCCGGGGAATACTATGACATGGCATTCACCTGCGGCTGGTACAACGATTTCGCCACCAACGTCTTTGCCGGCCAGTTCCTGGACCTTACGGAGCTGATCAAGGAGACCCCCGATCTGTATGCATCCATGCCCGAAATGCTCTGGCAGGGCTCCTACGTGGGCGATAAGCTCTACGCCGTGCCCGTCATGAAGGACTACGGCATCGAGGTGTTCTTCCTCGTCGACATCGACTACTTTGCCACGCAGAAGGGCATGGAGATCCCCAAGACCATGTCGTTTAATGACATCGAACCCTACCTGGCCGCCTACAAGGCCGACTTCCCCGACAAGTACCCCCTGATCCTCTCCAAGGGCGGCATCACCTCCTGGTCCAACTTCATTGATTGGATCTCCGAGGATGCCCAGATCGCCCTGTCTTACAACGATATAGGCACCGAGGCCGAAGGCACCGTGCGCCTGGCCTATGAAATGCCCGAGTTCGTGGACCGCATCAAGACCATCCGCAGCTGGTACCAAAAGGGCTACATCAACCCCGACGCCGCGGTCATCGAGTCCATCGGCCGCGCGGACGCGGGCGTGATCCAGTCCGGCCAGGCCTTCTATGGCGCCGACTCCATCTACTCCAACGCCAGGCAGAAGGCCACAGCCATCGTCCGTTATGACGGTCCCTTCCTCTCCACCTATTCCCTGCGCGGCGCTTTGACCGCCATCTCCGCGGCCAGCAAGCACCCCAAGGAAGCCTTGAAGCTCATCGAGTTTGCCAACACCAATAAGGAATACCGCAACATGATGCGCTACGGCTTGGAGGGCGTTCACTTCAATTGGAACACCGACGGCACTGTCACCAAGACAGACGTGGGTGTTACCAACTACTCTCCCTGGGCGTACACCCAGGCTTCCTACTCCCTGAGCGCTGTGGAAGCTTCCAAGTTCCCCGCCGTTCCCGCCGATCCCAACATGTGGCAGGTGATCTGGGACGGCTACAAGGACGCCGTGACCTCCGCCGGTCTGGGCTTTGCGTTTGACTACAACCCCGTGGCCAACGAAGTCAACGCCGCCAAGGCTATCAAGGAGATGTACTGGGCGGAACTGATCACCGGCACCTCCGATCCCGAAGTGATCATTCCTCAGATGATCAAGGAACTGGAAGGCGTGGGCATCCGCGACGTCATCGCTGAGGCTCAGAAGCAGCTGGATGCGTTCCGGGGGAAATAACAGCTAAAGAGGCTTTACCCATTGTGCAAGGCGCCCCGTGCTGTGGAAGCATGGGGCGCCTTCTTGTTGCTTACGATGCCTCAGGGCTTAAGCGCTATCTTCCCCTCAGTAAACATGGTTAGCGATAGCAGGGTTGCAAAATCAAGGAGCGTTTTGGATTGCTTCGGTCGCACGCTCCCTCGCAATGACGCGATAGCTTGGCGCTTCGTCATTGCGAGCCGCGCGAAGCAATCCAGAACCCGCATATGCCTTCCTTTGGATAAACGATGATTTAGCGGTGCTGGTCATTATGCATTGAAGTCATTAATACTCAATTGCATGGGATGAGCCAAAGCTTCCTTTTGGAGGGAGGTGCCGAAGAAGGAGGCAGAAGGAGGTTTGATGTTCGCTAAAGCCAGGATCGGATAAGGCCGCCGCATGACCTCCTTCAGTCGCCTGCGACAGCCCCCCGAAGAGCGAAGCCTGGAGCGAAGGAGGAACGACGGAGCGGAACACCGGCCTAGCGTAGCGACGGACGGTGCGGAGG
>JAEWAH010000329.1 GCA_023391725.1 Bacillota bacterium
GAAAAGGAATCCGGCAGGGTCGTGGGCTCTTTGGGACTGCATAAGGATGAAAAGCGGGATAACGCCAAGATCCGCATGATCGGCTACGCGTTGGGCAGGGCTTGGTGGGGCAGGGGATACATGACCGAGGCCGTGGGCCGGGTTCTCAAGTATCTGTTTGAGGAAGAGGGAGTGATAATGGTCACGGTGTACCATTACTCCTTCAACCTGCGGTCCAGAAGTGTGATCGAAAAGTGCGGATTTAAATATGAGGGCACACTGCGCATGGGAAGCACGCTGTATGATGGAAGGGTTCTGGATGATGCGTGCTATTCTTTGACGAGGGAAGAGTATTTCAAAGGGGCAGGGAAAAGGGAAGCTAAGGGGTAAGAAAAAGGGTCTTTCCTTATATAAACGGTGATTTAGCGGTGAGGCCATGTGTTGCACTCAAGCTATAGATTTTCAATTGCATGAGATAAGCCCACCAAAAGACTTCCTCCAGAGGGAGCCTTGGTATGCGCCAAGCCAAAAGCCTCCCCCTTGAGGGGAAGGTGGCGCGCCAGCGCCGGATGAGGTGTAGCGATGTATCACGCAAAACACCTCATCTGCCTCCTTCGTCGGCACCTTCCCCTCAAGGGGAAGGCTTTTGGTTGGGTGATCTTCCGCAACCGAAAATCAGCAGCTTGACTTAATATGATCGCATCAAAAAATCATCGTATAATCAAGGGAGGCCCTGTCAGGCCTCCCCATCATTTTCTATTTCTTCTTCGCCTTGGCCCACTTTTCGGATCGCTTGGCCCGCTGCTTTAGCCTGGCGGGCTTTGCGGGTCCAGCCTTATCGAGCACTACTCCGTAAGCCGCGGAGCCCCTTCGCGCTGTTTGGTACTTCTCCATGGCGCTCGCTGAATATCTCTCTAAGCTGCCGGGTCCCTTCTTTTCACGGCCCGGCGACCTTTCGAAAGTCGCTTGTGAGCTCCTTTGCGGCCTGTCACGGTACGGGATCTCCGGCGTTACCAGGCAGTTCTTGCCATAGCCAATCAGGTCTTCCCGGCCGGAAAGGCGAAGGGCTTCCAGAACCAGCTTGCGGTTTTGCGGTTTTTTGTACTGCAACAGGGCACGCTGCAGGGCCTTGTCGTGGGGCGTGCGGGGTACGAACACCGGCTGCATGGTGCGCGGGTCCAGGCCCGTATAGAACATGCAGGTGCTGAGCGTTCCAGGAGTGGGGTAAAAATCCTGCACCTGCTCGGGTTGGTGGCCTGTGTCCCTGATGTACAGCGCCAGTTCCACTGCGGCACTTAAGTCGCTGCCGGGATGGCTGCTCATGAGGTAGGGCACCAGATATTGCTTGAGCCCCAGCTGCTCGTTGACGGCCTTGTATTTTTGCGCGAAGGCGTCGTAGACTTCCCGGCCGGGCTTGCCCATCTTGGCAAGCACCCTGGGGGAAACATGCTCCGGGGCCACCTTCAACTGGCCGCTCACGTGGTGCTGGCAAAGCTCGCGCAAAAACGTGCCATCCTTGTCCAAAAGCAGGTAATCGTAGCGCAGGCCCGACCGGATGAATACCTTTTTCACCCCGGGCAGCGCCCGGATCCGGCGAAGAATGGACAAAAGCTCGCTATGGTCAGCTGTCAGGTGCTTGCAGGGTTTGGGGTACATGCATTGCCGATCCTTACAGGCTCCAACGGTGCACTGCTTTTTGCAGGCCGGGCGGCGAAAGTTGGCCGTGGGGCCGCCCACATCGTGGATATAGCCCTTGAAGCCCGGGAGCTTGGTGAGCATCTGGGCCTCGCTCACGATGGAATCAGGGCTGCGGGATTGGACGATGCGCCCCTGGTGGAAGGTGAGCGCACAAAAGCTGCACCCGCCAAAGCAGCCACGGGTGGCGGAGATGGAAAACTCCACTTCCTCCAAGGCAGGCACGCCGCCCAGCGCGTCATAGTCCGGGTGCCAGCGCCGGGTATAGGGGAGTGCGTACACCGCGTCCAGCTCTTCCCGGGAAAGGGGCAGCGCGGGCGGATTCTGGACCAAATATCTGCCCGTATCCTGCTGCTGACAAAGCGATATGCCCCGGTAGGGGTCCTGCTCGTCGTACTGGGCCATGAACGCCCGGGCATAGGCCTCTTTATCGGAAACCACCTCCCGGTGGGAGGGGACCTGCTGGATTCCCTCGGGCGGCTCCTTGGCAAGGTAGCACACGCCGCGAAGGCCGGGCAGAGCTTCACGGGGCGCGCCGTCTTTCAGCCACGCGGCGCAATCGAGAATGCTCTTTTCGCCCATGCCGTACATGAGCAGGGTAGCCCCGCTATCGATGAGGATGGAGTGGCGCACTTTGTCTTCCCAGTAATCGTAATGGGAGAACCTGCGCAGAGATGCTTCCAGCCCGCCGATGAGGATGGGTGCATCTTTATATGCTTCCCGGATGCGGTTGCAATAGACGATGGTGGCCCGGTCCGGGCGCATGCCCGCCTTACCGCCGGGGGCGTACACATCCTCGCTGCGGCGCTTCTTGGCCGCGGTGTAGTGGTTGACCATGCTGTCGATGACCCCGGCGGACACAAGAAAGCCCAGCTTGGGCTTGCCGAATGTTTGGAACGCGGAAGCATCATGAAATGGGGGAAGGCAAAGCATGGCCACCCTATAGCCCGCGTGTTCCAACACGCGGCTGATGATGGCGTGGCCAAAGGAGGGATGGTCCACATAGGCATCCCCGCAGACGTATACAAAATCCGGCGCGTCCCAGCCCCGGGCGCGCATATCGGAAGCGTTCACAGGCAAAAAATCGTCTCGCGTCATGGTTTCCTTTCCAATCGAAGGCCGGCGGTCCAGTCTGTTTTCACCGCGTAAACACCCCGCCCGCCTGTCCCATTGTAGGGGAAGGTGCGCGGGGTGTCAAGCCCAAGGGCGCTGGCAGGGGACGCCGTCCCCTGCACCCCTGTCAAAGGGACACAGCCCCTTTGAAACCCCATGCTGGGGAAGCAATATATTCCCCTCCCGTGGAGGGGTGGCGCGCAGCCCCGGGGTGGTTATTGGTGCCGACATCATCAACCACCCCGTCCGGCTTTGCCGTCCACCCCTCCACAGGAGGGGAATCGAGACCTTCGCTCCTCCCGTGGAGGGGAATCGAAGGATTCTTACTCCCCCTCCTTCGGGAAAGTCACGGCCAGCACCACATACCCCGTATTATCTATGGACCCTTCCCAGGCACACCCCTTGGGAACGGAAAAGGAAACGTTCTCTCCCACCTTTTTGCAGATCACGGCGTACCGGGGCGCCTCCTGCTCATAATAGGTGAGCGTTCCCTTGTCGTGCAAAAGAGCCAGGTATTCCGGAAGGCGCATGTTCAATGCATGCATCAAAGTGCTGTGAGCCACCCCCACGAACCTAAAGTGATACGCCTCGTCTGTATACAGCGCGGAGGGCTTTGATCCGTAGCGGTGGATGAAGCCGTACTGCCAGGCTGTATCAAGCAGGAACCTTCCGGATTTGGAGGCTTCCAACGGTGCGCTGTCCGGCACGGCGTTCCAGCCGGCCGCCAGTCGGATATCCACCACATAGGGTAACTGATGCTCGCTTGTTCCCGGGGCTGGCACCTCCCTGACTGCCTGCTCCGCCGCCTGAACCAGCGGCATGTTCTGGGCATACAGGCCCGTGCGCTCCAATTGCCTTTCCAGCTGCTGGGCGCCCGACCGGCTCCCTTCCCACACCAGCCAATCGCTAAAGCCCGATTTCCGCCCGTTCGTGCATAGATCCGCCAGCGCATAGATGACTTCCTCGTCTGTGGCGTGCTGGACCGTGCGCACCGCAATCTTCCCCGCGCCTATGGAAGCGATGCTCAGCGTGTTGGGAGGCAGGGCCTCCCTGGGGATGGGATGGGTTTCGTCAACGAGCATCAGCTTTCCGCCCAATAGCTGCTCCGGGGCAGGTATTACAGCCGCAAGCGAAAGACCTCTTGGCAGTCCCTGCTGGACGGTGGATGGAAGCTTTTGGGGCGCGGGCGCAGGGCCGGAGGGAGAGCTCAGCTGCTGCGGGGCCAAGGCCACTTCTACGGCGGGTGGATGGTGATACAGTGCCGCGAAAAGCCCGCCTGCCAAAAACAGGATGGTCAAAAGGGAGATCGCCAGCAGGAAGCGCCGTCTGCTCCTGGGCCGGTAAATCCTGGGCACCAGCATGTTTTCCTCCTCCTTCCAGCCTGATGGGGCTAGTGTTTACCATGCAGGAAAAAAACATACATGGATTCACATAAAAAGCAGCCTTTTGACAGGCCCGCGCCGCAAATGTTTACAGCCGTTTCCTTGCGCGGGGCCCCGCAATAT
>JAEWAH010000336.1 GCA_023391725.1 Bacillota bacterium
TTGTTGTCTTTCATTGCCATGAGGAGGAACGAGGGTACGGGGAGGAGAGGAAAGAAGACTTCGGGAGGACCTCCTTTTGAGAAAGAAGGTCCTCCCGAACCCTCTCCAGGAAAACTTTATAAGGGGAAATATCTAGTAGATGGTCTCCGAAGGTCCAGGGCTCCGAAGCCGAAGCGCCGCCCAAAGGGCGAACGAAGTGAGTCTGAAGCAGTGGAGCGCAGCGAAACTGCGGAACACCGGCCTAGCGTAGCGACGGACGGTGCGAATGGGCCCGTGGCGGATGAAGCGAGGCGAAGGAGGCTGGCGAAACGAGCGATGGCATCGGCAGCGAACCAGCGCGACGATTGAGCCAGAGGGAGGATCGCCCTGGCCGCTCCCGCAGGAGCGAAATCTCCCAGAATAATCATTGTTGTTGTGAAGATGCAGGGGAATAAACATTAGAAAGCGAATAGACAATATTTGCAGAGGTTTTCCCTCTCAACGAAGTTTTAGCAAATGCGCATCCGAAGATCCCGAGCGTTAGGATCGCACTGGTCACGCCCGCAGGAGCGAAATCTTTCTGATATGGAGGTTCCTTGATATGCCCATCACCTCAAAGGATATCGCCCAGATGCTGGACCACAGCACCCTCCAGCCCTTCCTCACGGAAGAGGACATCATAAAGGGCTGCAAGACCGCCCTGAAATACAACACGGCCACCGTCTGCGCCCGCCCCGGGGATATGTCCCTGGTGGTGACGCTGCTCAAGGGAAGCCCCGTGAAGCCCTGCACCGTCATTGGCTTCCCCCACGGCGCGCATAAGACGGAAACAAAAGTATTCGAAGCAAAGCAGGCCCTTCAAGACGGCTGCGTGGAGCTGGACATGGTCCTGCACATCGGCAAGCTCCTGTCCGGGGATGACGATTACGTGCGCAACGACATCGCGCAAGTTGCCGAAGCAGCCCACGCCGCAGGAGCCATCCTGAAGGTGATCCTTGAAACCTGCTATTTGAACGATGAGCAGAAAAAACGCGCCTGCAAACTGGCCGTTCAGGCCGGGGCCGATTTTGTGAAGACCAGCACCGGTTACGGCTCAAAGGGCTGCACCATCGATGATTTGAAGCTCATGCGCGCCGCTGTGCCAAGCACGGTGCGGGTAAAGGGCTCCGGCGGCATTCGGGATCTGGACACCGTGCTGGCTGCCCGGGCCGTTGGCGCGTCCCGCTGCGGCGTGAGCGCTACGGAAGCCATCATGGAAGAAGCCATCCGCCGGGAAGCGGAGGGCACGCTCCAGGAAGCGGAGAGCCTCAAAGAAATGTCCGGCGGGTATTAAGCCGCTTGGATATGGAACCGTAGGGCACAGAAAATTGGATATTTCTTCGTTTGTTCATATACATTCCATACTCATTTCACATACCCCGTGTATGCTATACACAAAACGGTGGCCGGGAGACCGGCGAGCCGATGATATAGCAGCCGGGCCCGGCGCCGCCGCCTGCGAAAGCTGGCGGTGATTCTTTTTGCATAAGAAAAGCCCGGAAGCAAAGCTTTACATTCCGGGCCTTTCGCTGTCTGATATGCCTATTTCATGGGCACCGTCCATTGTCCATACGTTTCATCAAGATCTAGACTCCTTCCCCGGAGGATGAGAGTCCCGGGTATTTTATCCCGCATCAAAGAACCGATCTGCACAAAATGGGTATCATCCAGCGCCTCGACAAAGGTTCGCAAGGTCAAGCCAGACGATATATAACCTTCCTTCTCATTTAAGAAATAGAAGTAAAAATGATAGCCAGTCTTTTTTCGGTAATCCGGATCGGCAGTAAAATACAGGCGGTAATGCAGCGTAATGGGCGTAAGCTCAAATTCCACCCGGTCGGCTTGCACATTTCCTTTTTCAACCACACATCCAGTAAGGTCAACTGTCTTCTTTTCAAGCGTCGGCGTTACATCCAGCTTCAAGGGAACAGTCTTGCTCACATTATCTTTTTCATATAGCCCCGCAATATCAACCTCATGCGCCGAAAAATTCAATTCCACATCCAGCGTCTTCTCCTCGGTGAAAATGGAGCTGCCAAGCACGAAAGATATGCTGCCATCGGGGAGCACAGTGAAGGATGTGATGTCATTGTACGTTTCACCATATTTCACCCACAGGCTCACGCTGATCAACCGCTTGCCTTCCTCTTCGGCGGCCTTACGGAGCGTACGCTGATCATCGGATACAGGCGGTTTATCTGTATATATCCGTTGCGCCTCTTTGAACTCTCCATCCGCCGGGTCGCTCCTTATGGAACGCATCATAAACAGATGGCTGCCAATCACATCGCATACCTTCTTGCTGTAGGCGATATTCATGGGCAGGAAATATGCCTCCTCGCCGTTTTTCATGTGCACATTGGCACTGATGTACAAGAATCTATCATCAGCTACGGCTTCCTCTAGTGTCACCAAAAAATCTCCCACCTCAAACGTCTGCCGGATATCGTTCTTAAGCATGGCTTCCTGCAACTTGGCGGCAGGCTCTCTTTTGAACCACTCGGTCAAAAAGTCAAGGGTTTTCCACTCCGTGCTGGCGGCATACACCACACCGGCCATCAAAAGAAGCAGTATTGCCGCAATCAAAACCAGCCGGATGCTGAATTTTTTCATTCTCGGTTCCTCCTTCACAGTGGATAGTGTGAAGGCAATCCGGCCTTTGAAGGATTCCGGAGCTTTGCCAAAGGCGTTCTTGCAGTCCTGCCCGTTCATACCTTGCACACCTCCTGTTTCTCCCATGCTTCCTTCATTTTTCTGCGCGCCCGGTGCAGCCTGGATTTTACTGTGCCTGTTGGCAGGCGCATCATCCGGGCGATATCGGTAAGTTCATAGCCTTCTATGTAGTGGAGCACTGCGGGGATGCGCAGGCTTTCCTCCAGCGACAGGAAGAGTTCGTGCAGCGCAAAGTCAGCGTCCGGCGGGGCTTCCCGCTCGGGCAGCGCCTCCAAAGGGATCTCCCGCCTGCGCTTGCGCAAAAGGGCATAGCATTCCCGGATCAGGATGCGGATCACCCAGGCTTTCAGAAGGCTATCATCCCGAAGTTTGTCCCTTTGCTGCCATGCCTTGCGGATAGCCTCCTGAACGGCGTCCTCCTGGTCGCAGGGCCTTCTAAGGATGCTGTAGGAGACACGGTAGAGCGTTTCCTGCATGGTCACGATGCGCCCGGCGAATTCCTCCGTCGTCATGTATGTCCTCCCGATAGGTGCTTGTGTGCGACCGGTCAACATAAAGATGTCTGAAGGGGGGATGAGGTTCACGAAGTTTTCGTTTTCAAGAAAATCTTTCCTAGATATTCCATCTGGGACTTTCTATTCCCTTTTAAGGGCAAAAGCACATGATAGGGGGTTTATCTACTCCTTCTGTCACCGCTTTGCTAAACCACCCCGGCGCTGCGCGCCACCCCTCCAAGGGAGGGGAATAAAAAGCCTTCCCCTTGAGGGGAAGGTGGCGCGCAGCGCCAGAAGAGGTGTAGGCGTTATGAATTTCTGGACACCTCTTCAGTCGCCTTTGGCGACAGCTTCCCCTTGAGGGGAAGCCTTTATTTGCTCCCCCAGCATGGGGTTTGCAAAGGGGCTCTGTCCCTTTGCTTGGGGTCCAGGGGGCAAAGCCTCCTTGTTGACGGCCTGCCCTTTTTGCCTTACAATATAAAGAATCCTGGGCGCATAGCGCCTGTTAAACCCTTCCAAAAGGAGCTGTCCATGGCGAAATATCCCCTGGTTCGCGCCCTGAAACCCGCCCTGGTCTGGCCCGCAGCCTGCGCGCTTCTCCTGTGGGCCGCTTCCTTTGCCCCCGCGCTGTTTATTATGCTGGTTTTTGTTTCCCCGGTGCTGCTGGCGCTGTGCGGTTCAAAAGCCGGCCTTGTGCCTATGGCCGCCTGCGCTCTGATGATCACCGCTGCGTCGTGGGTCATATTCCATGTACCTACCGCGCCCATCCTGTGCGTGATATACGTGTGGCCATTCCTCGTGCTGAATGCGTATTGTTTTGCCAGAGAAATACCCTTTTTCAAGGCTGCCGCCGCCCAGGCCGGGTTGATCGCGCTGTGCGAAACGGGGGTGCTGATGGTCCTGCGCTCCTTGGCGGGGGGCGATCTATTTTCCGGCGGTGCGGAGTTCCTGGTGGGGCAGGTCTCCAATTCACCCTTTGGAGATCAGGTGCTGCTGCAATTGTACCAGTACGGGCTGCTGTCCGTCCCGCAGGAGATGCTCACCGGCGCCAAGGCGCTGATGGAGGCGGTATTTGCCACCATCACTGCAGACCCGCTAGGGCCTACCATGCGCACGGAACTGCTCAACGGCCTTCGGACGCTGCTTCAAAATTATCTGTACGGGTTCATTCCTACCGTCCTGGTCACCAATGCCATCCTGGCGGGGCTTTTATCTTTGGCACTGCCCATCCAGGCCGGACGCAAGCAAAAGCTGCCCGATCTACATATGCCCGTGCTGTCCAACTGGCATCTTGACAGGAACACGGGTATCAAAGTGCTGATACTGGCGTTGGGGAACGCGCTGCCCTATCTTTTCCCGAACCCGGGGATCCTGCTGGCGGGAAACATGATGGGCGCGGCCTTTGCCACGGTGTTCCAAGTGCAGGGCGTGGCGCTAATGAACTTTTTCCAGGAGCGCAGCGGCAGCCGTCCGTTCTTCCGCTGGCTGTGGCCTTGCGTCCTGTTCTTTTTCATCCCCACGCTGCTTCTGCTGATGGGCGTTGCGGATCAATTTTTAAACATACGTGGCTTGAGAAATCCAAAAGACAGGGAGGACATTTGATATGAAGGTCATTTTGCTTGAAGACGTAAAGGGTACCGGCGCAAAGGATGAGATCATCAACGTATCCGACGGGTTCGCCCGCAATTACCTTTTCCCCCGCAAGTGGGCCATGGAGGCCACCCCGGGGGCGATCAAGGACGCGCAGCGCAAGCGCGAGTTTGAGGAGAAGAAGGAAGCCGCGTTGAAGGCGGAGGCCCAGGCCAAGGCGCAATTGCTGCACGGCAAGATCATCCAGATCACCGCCAAGTGCGGCGAAAAGGGCCGGCTGTACGGCAGCATCACCGCCCAGGAAATTGCCGAGGCGCTAGGGAAGCAGCACGGCGTTACCGTGGACAAACGCAGGATCGAACTGAAGGATCCCATCCGCCAGGTCGGAGATGTGGACGTGACTGTCTGGGTCTATCCCGGCATTACCACCACCATGAAGGTACACGTGGCCGCCGTAGAAAAATAACCTAAACGGGAGGTCACTTTCATGGAAACTGGTTTGGCCCGGGCCGTGCCCCCCCATAGCCTAGAAGCCGAGCGATCGGTGCTGGGCGCCATGATGCAGGATGCATCCGCGGTGATGCTGGCGGTGGAACTTCTGACGGCGGACGATTTTTACGCGCCCACCCACCGGGAGCTTTATTCCGCTATGCGCACGCTGCATTCATCGGGGAGCCCCGTGGACCTGGTGACCGTGGACAGCGAGCTTTCTCGCCGCGGCACGCTGGAAGGGATCGGCGGCACGGCCTATCTGGTGGAAGTTTCCCAGTACGTGCCCACCACGGCCAATGTCAGGGCCTATATCACCATCGTATCCGAGAAATCCACCCTGCGCAGGCTGATCGGGGCCGCTCAAACGATCAGTTCCGAAAGCTATGCCCAGCAGGATCCCGTGCCGGAAATTTTAAGCCATGCGGAAAAATCCATTTTTGATATCGTCATGCGAAGGGCCAGCGGCGAAGCGCTGGTACATATCGACGAGATTCTGACCGGCACTTATGAAAAGATCGAGGAATTGGCCCGTAACAAGGGGCAGATAAGCGGCGTGCCCACCGGGTTTTACGAACTGGATAACCTGCTCACCGGCATGCACGGGGGCGAACTGATATTGATCGGCGCTCGCCCCTCCATGGGTAAAACGGCCTTGGCCGTCAACATCGCCCAGCACGCCTGCTTTTTGAAGGGCAGGACCACCGCCCTATTCAGCCTGGAAATGCCAAGGGAGCAGATCGCCATGCGTATGCTCTGCTCCGAGGCCAAGATCAATATGCAAAGGGTGCGTCTGGGCACGGTCAAGGATGAGGACTGGCTGCAATTGGCCAAGGTACTTGGCCCCATGGCCGCATCGCCCATGTATATCGACGATACCGCAGGGCTCACCCCGGCGCAGCTTCGCAGCCGCTGCCGAAGGCTCATGATGGACAAGGGCCTCGATTTGATTATTGTGGACTATTTGCAACTCATGGGCAGCGACAAGAAAACAGAAAACAGGCAGCTGGAGGTCAGCGAAATCTCCAGGCAATTAAAATCTATCGCCCAGGAACTGAAGGTGCCCCTCATCGCCTGCGCGCAGCTTTCCCGCGCGCTGGCCAGCCGCCAGGACAAGCGCCCCGTGCTCAGCGATCTTCGCGACTCCGGCTCCATCGAGCAGGACGCGGACGTGGTGATGTTCATCCACCGGGAAGGGTATTACAACACCACCGGGACGGAAGAGGACAACATGGGCGAGATCATCCTGGCCAAGCAGCGTAACGGCCCCCTGGGCACGGTGCGGGTGGGCTGGCAGAACGAATACGCCACTTACACCAATCCCACGGCGCATGTGGCGCCTTATTAAGCGAAGAGTGCAAAGGAGGCTCCGGTTTTATGGAGCAGACGACCGTATCCCAGTTTGTTAAGGATATGCGGTTTGAGGGATTTTTGCTGGTGCGCTCCAGCGAGCAGCGGACGGCCACCAGCGGCAGCCGCTACCTGGACATGAACCTGGCGGACAAGACAGGCGAGATCAACGCCAAGGTATGGGACGGCGGCGTCATGCCGCCCAAAGTGGGCACGGCGGTTAAAATACGGGGCATGGTTCTGGAATACAATGGCCGGCTGCAGCTAAGGGTAGACAAGATGCGCCCTCCCGAAGATCAGGACGAGCTGGACGTATCCCTTTTGGCCCCTTGCGCGCCGGATACCCCGGAGGAAATGCTTAAGCGCCTTGAAGATGTTATCAATAACATGTCCCGGGAAACGCTTAAAAAGTTACTAAAAGAAGCCCTTGGCATGGCCGGGGCGGAACTTGTATATTTCCCCGCCGCCCAGCGGCTTCACCACGCCGAACGCAGCGGACTTCTTCATCACACCACCAGCATGCTGCGTACGGCGGACGCTGTTTTGAGCTGCTATCCATTCCTGGACGGGGACCTGGTGAGGGCCGGGGTAATCCTTCACGACCTGGCGAAGATCGTGGAAATGGACAGCGACGAGTTTGGGAATGTGTCTGATTATACTGCGGATGGGCTGCTGGTGGGCCATCTGGTCCGGGGTGTGGCCCAGCTGCACGCGGCGGCTGAAAAAGTGGGCGCGGACGCGGAGCTTACACTTTTATTGGAGCACATGATCCTAAGCCACCACGGGGAGGCGGAGTATGGCAGCCCCAGAAAGCCCATGTTTCCGGAGGCGGAGGCGCTGCACTGGATCGACGTGCTGGACGCCAGGATGAACGAGATGCAAGGCATTATGGACAGGACGCCGGAAGGAAACTTCAGCGAAAAAATATGGTCGCTTGACCGGCGGATGTACCATCCCAGGTATGGCCAATTGGAATCGCAAGGGAGCGAAGAATAAGTGAAGGTTGACGCCGCTTTCATCTGCTGGTACAATGAAAGGGACGTTTTCCAGAAATCGGCATGTTTTTGTATACGGGAATGAATATGCATCGTATTTCGTTGTATGTTTGATGCGCCGCCGTATAGCGTAAGGCGGCAACGGATGGAGGAAGCCTATGAGACGTAAATTAAGCCTTGTTTTGCTCATGTGCGTGCTGCTGGCCGCCTTATCCGGCTGCGCCTCGCCGGAGCTTTTCCAAACAGCTACGCAGGGGCCGATCGGCTATGGCAGGACGACGCCCGCTCCTCAGGCAGAGGTGCCTGCGGATAATACAGACGAGTATGCAGGCGATCCCATGGCCGAGGAAGGCGCAAGCGATCAGACGGGGGAGGATCTTCCCATTGACGTTCCCTCCGTGGATGCGTCGTATGCCTTCGCGGGCTCCACGCCCATTCCCTTGGATCCCATTGATATGCCTACCGGCACGCCGCGCCCGAACCTCACCTTTGAGTACCAGACGTACGAGGCCACCAAGCTGGGCCTAAAATTCGACGGGCCAATCGGCTGGATCGTAGACGATACCCAGAACGATACCTACATCCTCACCGAGCCGGAGGACCAGCGCAAAGACAATTACACGGCCTTTATCATCATCAAAAAAACGCCGGTCAACCAGCAGTACAACTTGAACGACCTAAAGAAGGAAGTCAGGGACATGCTGGACACCATCGGCTCCACTAATTTTAAGCCGTTTGAACCCGCCATCGCCTCAGACAGGACGCTGATGGGCCACGACGGCATATATGACGACTACGCCGGTACGCTGGTGGATGGCACGCGGGTCCGCGGCCGGGTGCAGGTGACGTGCATCGACAAGGTGCTCTACAGCATCCATATGGCCCACCCTGCCAACTATAACTCCGATTATTTGAAGAACCACGGCAAGATCAGGGAAACGATGACGCTCACCAAGTAAACGTCCAAAGATTCACGAAAGGCCGCCCCGAGGGGCGGCCTTTTTTCTAATACCATCAAGGAATTTGGATCATGCTCTCTTTACACGGCATATATCTATGAATGGCCCCTTATAGACTTTTCCGCAGAGGGTCTCACCATCCAACCCCCGCGCTTTCCTTCCCCGCGCGCGTTGCGCCGGGATGGAGGCTGTGATACAATACGGGCAGCGATTCATGTCGAAAAAAGGGAGGCTATGCGTTTGCTTTCCAAGAAGCATATGGCGATCGCCCGCACCCGCAGCGCGATGCTTACCTTGATGTCATTCAGCACGCTGTACGCCTTCATGTATTCCATGCTTGTTTCCAGGGCGCTTGTATCCATGCCCATCTTCGGCGGTGCGCTGTTTATGAGCGGGCGGGTGACCACGGTCTTTTTTCAGATATTCACGGGGGCATCCCGCAAGTGCCTGAGCCTTATGGCACGGTGGCTGGGCCCCGCGCTCATGACCATCATGCTGCTTTCAAACTTTCTCCTTTTGATGATCTACCCCACCACATTGGCAAACCCGGCGGTATGGATTCTGTTTGCCATCGTACTGGGGATCACCATGCGCGGGATCCTCTGCCGCCGCCTGACGCGCCGGTATGTGAACAAGCTGATGAAAAGGCGTCGCTTTTTGCTATTGAGCGCGGTTTGCCACCTTATCCCCGGGTTGGTGGTGGCCATCCTGCTCACCCAAAGCCTGGAAACGCGCACGGCCTGGCAGATATTTGGCGGTTTCCTGCTCAGCGCGGTGCTGGAGGCCTATTCCCTGTGGAAGGATCGGGATCAGCTTTCGGGCGCACAGACACCTGCTCCAGCCGGGGAGGAATCCTATCGCTCCCTGGCACAGCTGCTGCGCGGGATGAATGCGTACAACGTCTATCAGGTGATCCACACGCTGGTGCTGGCGGCGCTGCAGGTAACGCTGGTCATGGCGTATACGTTTATAGCCTTTTCGGCCCAGGAGATCCTCACCTGCATGCTTTTATCCCTGGTATGCACCCTTTTTGCCCGGGAGCTGACGGACTGGGCGCTGAATCGCGCCAGCCGCCGCGACCCGGACCCGGCGTACCTTTTGCTGTTGGGGCTGTGCTGCTGGCTGTATGGGCTGCTGGTATTTTCCCGGCAGCTTTCCGGAGAAATGCAATATGCCAGCGCCTATCTTTCCCTGGCGTTGTGCTCCTGCGGGGCTACCATCAGCGCCACTTGCCTGGCGGGGATGGAGCGGCATATGCAGGAAGTGGCCCGCTTCGGCGCGGGGGAGGATATGAGCGCCTACCCGCTGCTGCGCCTTTATGGGCAGGAAGCCGCAGTGCTCACAGGGCAGATGATCGTCCTGGGGTTACTCACGCTCCTGTGTTTTCTGAACGGGTCCGATCTGCCCCGGGATATAGAGAGCCTGAGCAAAAGCTTCCGCCCGGTGCTGGTGGTGCCGGCGCTTTTGATGGTGCTGGGGGCCATGCTCAGCGTTTTGCGGTTCCCGCTTACAAAGCGGCATCTTCAAAAATTGCAGCGGTTTTTGCAGTTGCGAACAAGCGGCGAAGAAAACCCGCCGCTGAAGGAGCAACTGGAGACGGTGGTGATCCGCCGTCATCCCCGGCGCTATGGGGTGAAGCTGCTCATGGCGGTTTTGCGCCCGTTCTACTACCACCGGCTGCTGGGGCGCGAGAACGTCCCCACGGTGGAGGACGGCAGGCTGATCTTCATCTGCAACCATGGCGAGCTGTACGGCCCGGTTGTCACCAACCTGTACATGCCCTTTTCCTTTAGGCCCTGGACCATCAGCGACATGATGGACAGCCGGGAAAACGTGGCGGAATACTGCTACAAATATACCTTCAAACGGCAAAAATGGCTGCCAGAAAGGTTAAAAAAACCCCTGGCACGCCGTCTGGCCCCGCTATGCATCTGGCTTATGCGCTCCATTGAGAGCATCCCTGTATACCGCCACAAACCCAGGGAACTGATGACAACCTTCCGCCTGTCGGTGGAGGCCATGCAGGCGGAGGATAATTTGCTGATCTTTCCGGAGAACCCTGATGCTGATTCGCTACTAAAGCCCGGGTATCTGCGCCGTGGGATCGGTGACTTCTTCAGCGGCTTTGCCATGCTGGCGCCCCTTTACTATAACAAGACGGGCAAAAAGGCCGTCTTTGTACCCCTGTATGCCAGCCGGGAAAAGCGCACCATCTCCTTTGGAAAGGGTATCGAATACCAGCCGGATAACCCGCCCAATGAGGAAAAGGAACGCATCGTCACGGGCTTGCGGGAGACCATGCTTCAAATGGGCCGCGCCCAGGGCGACTTATAGCACACGGATCAAACCCATATACAGTACCGTGGCCCCGGCAATGCTCAATATCACATTGCGCCGCCACAAGTGCAGCCCCGCCGCGCAAAGGATCGCGATCAACTCCGGCAGCCCGTGGGGCGATTGCGTGATTTTTACATCCTTGAGGCAGTATACAACCAGCATCCCCATCATGGCATGGGGAAGCACACGGCCCAGGTATTGAATAAATGCCGGGGCTTTTTTGGCGTCCGGAAAAAGCATGAAAGGCGCCGCCCGGGTCAAAAGAGTGGCCAGGGCCATGACCGCCACCATCACCGCCGCCTGAACACCAGTCATTCCCCCACCTCCCTCTGGAACCAGCCTTGAAGCAGGGCGAACAGGATCAGCATCGCGGCCATGGCCGGGAGCAGGAATTGATCCTTTGCAAACAGCAGCAGACAGGCGGCAGATACGCCTACGCCAAGCAAGGCGGGGCCGTGGGCCTTCAAAAACCCCCGGACCTTGCTTTCCTTTTGTGCGCCCAGCCACTGTTCCACAAAGATCACCACAAAAAGAGCAGTCATGGCAAACTCGATGCCCGAAAAATCAAAGGCAAGCCATTGCCCCAAAAGGCTGCCCAGCAGGGAGCCTATCACCCAGTAGCATTGGTTCATCAGCGATATCCAAAAGAAGACCTGCCTGTCCTCTGGCGTATTGGGGGGCGGCATCCCGGCAAACAGCGCGTAGGTTTCATCGGTCAGAGAAAAGACCAAATAGGGCTTTCGCCAACCCATCCCTTGGAAAGGCCCCAGCATGGAAAGGCCATAGAACAGGTGCCGGGCGTTGACAAGCAGCGTTATGGCCAGCGCTGTCACCGGAGAAAAGCCTCCGGCCAAAAGGCCCGTGGCCACGAATTGCATGGATCCGGCATAGATGCACACGCTCATGAACAGCGCCCATAGGGGCCCATAACCCTTGTCCTTCAAGAGCATGCCAAAAGCGGTACCCAAAAACAGGTACCCTGCCATGACCGGCAGGGTGTGCGGAAAGGCGGTTTTCAAGGATGCCCATGTAGAAAGGCGAGTGGAGGATGCGCACATAAATAGATGATAGACTCCTTCCATGCTGCTGCTGATAAAGATATGTTACTGGGCTGTATGTGTATGGGCATCGCCCCCTACGGATTACTCGCCGCAAATAACAAACATGATGCTACGCGCCTATATCAACCACCCCGGCACTGCGCGCCACCCCTCCTCTGGAGGGGAATGGAACGGCACCGTCCAGCAAATTCCCCTCCAGAGGTGGGGTGGACCCGAAGGGGACGGGGTGGTTGACGCGCAGCGCACACGACAAGATGGCATGGGGGCGGCGCGCCGGGTCGTCTCGCCATAGGCGAGGACAATCACAGGCGAGCGATCATTTATCACCCGCAATGTTCTTTGTCATATCCCGTAAGGAGGACTTCATTTCCTCCTCTTACGCCATCACGCCTGCAGCATCTGCTGATAAAACTGAATGCCCAGTTCGAGATTTTCAAGCGAGATACGCTCATTGAAAGAACGCGGCCCTTCGCCATCGCCTACCCGGAAAGGGGAGAACCTGTAGATGTTCCCGCCCAATTCCTCATAGCACCTGGCATCGGTGGTGCCGGGATACAAGCAGGGCACAGGCGCCGCCTGGGGGTAAAGAATCTGGATGGCCGTGGCAAGCGCTTCCCAGGCTGGGCCAGTCGCGGGGGACAAGCCGCTGGGCCGCTCCGCCCCCAATACGGTCAGGCGGATATCCCCCAAAAATCCCACGGTGTCGCGCAGGTGCGCGATCACATCCTCCACCGTATCCCCGGGCAGGATGCGGCAATGGTAGGTGACCGAAGTTTGCCGTGCGAGCATGCCGCCCACCTCGCTTGCCTTGACATGGACCGGCACGACGGTGGAACGGTATTCTGCGTTCTTTAGGATGCTGCTTTCCCACAGGATCCGGAGGAAGAAGCTTGGATGGGTGGCCATGAAGCGCCGGATGGGCGGCAGATGGGCCGCCTTGGCCTTGAGCATCCACTCCACCGGCTGGCAGAGCCTGGGTTTCATGGGGTGACGGGAAATATTGGCCGCAGCCCACAGCAGCTTTTCAAGGTCCGTGGGCGGCTTCGCATCATCGGCGTGCCCCCCCTCTCCCACGATGGACAAGGTGATATCCGCGTAGCCCTTTTCTGCCACGCCGATGTATGCAAACCCGCCTTCCACGGCGCCGCCTCCATCCAGGATGAAGGCCGGTTCCACCCCCTGGGCCTGGAGGATCCTGCACATCTGCTTGGCGCTGGAGCCGCAGATCCCGGCATCCTGAGAAAAGGCAAACCATATATCGGTACTGGGCCGCCAGCCGTTTTTCAGCAGGCTCTCCGCGGCCTCGCAAAGGGCGATGAGACGGCCCTTGCCTTTAAAGGCGCCTCGGCCCCACACAAAACCCTGGCCATCGGCCCCATCAAAGGGTGGATACGTCCACAGGGAAAGCTCTTCTTCCTCCACCGGAGGTACGTCAAAATGGCCAAGGAACAAAAGCGGCCTGGCTTTTTGCGCCCCCGGGAGCAGTATCAAAAGGGATCCACCCGCCACCACCTGATCATGTGCGGCGGAAAAAAGCGCGGGGTAGGCAGCGCGAAGCCCTTCCTGCAACGCAAGGAATGGTTTGAGCGCCGCTTCCTCCGGATCTTTCACAGGGATGGTCTTGTGCTCGATGGCCATCCGCAATACCTGCGCGGCATGAGCGCCATCCACCCTTGGGGTCCACCTTCCCATCGCCGCACCTCCGACATAGAATATGGAGTAATTTTCGCCGCCGGAAAAGGAAGTCCTGTTAAGGCCAAAATTCTTTTTCATTTGTCAAGATGTGAAAAAAATAACTGGCAACAACTTGCGGAACGTGTTATAATGATCATTGGTACCGCCTGCGAAAATATCCAGCGGGACCATGTATGGGACTTATTATTTATCATAGCCGGGAGCGATTCTTAATGAAAAAGATCGGCGTATTGACAAGCGGCGGGGACAGCCCTGGAATGAACGCGGCGGTAGTGTCCACTGCCCGCAGCGCAGCCATGTCCGGCATGCCGCTGATCGGCATCAAACGGGGTTATAACGGCCTTCTGCGCAAGAGTGACAAACTGGAAGACGATTTGGTAGAGATGCAGCTCGATACGGTGCTGGATATTGCGGACCTGCCCGGCACGTATTTGCGCACCGCCCGCTGCAAGGAATTCCTGGATCCTAGGGTCCGGGAGCGCGCGGCGCAAAACCTTCGTGAAATGGGCATCGACGGGCTGGTTGTCATCGGCGGGGACGGTAGCTTCCAAGGCGCCATGCGCCTGTGCGAGCTGGGCATCCCCTGCATCGGCATCCCAGGCACCATTGATAACGACCTGGCCTATACGGAAATGACGTTGGGCTTTGATACCGCCGTTAACGTATGCGTAGACGCTGTTCGCGCCATCCGCGCCACCTCCCGCAGCCACGACAGGCCCGCGGTGGTGGAAGTGATGGGCCGCCATTGCGGAGATATCGCCTTGAATACCGCCGTGTCCACGGGCGCCGAGATCGTAGTGGTGCCGGAAGTGAAATGGAGCGTTGACAGCGTCGCCCGGCGGCTGAATCAGCTGATTGCCCAGGGCAATACCCGCGCCACCATCATTGTGGCGGAAGGCTGCTGGGAATCCATGAAGCCCTTCGACTTCTGTGCATTCTTGAACGCCAACGGCAAAAAGTGTTTTGAGGGCGAACCTATGAGCGCGATCCGCTTTGCCTCGGTGATGAAGCGCATGTGCGGCATGGTCGAAGCCCGGGCCACAGTGCTAGGTTACACCCAGCGCGGCGCCAGCCCCACCTTCCGCGACAGCGCCTTTGCCCTTGAGGCCGGCCATATGGCCGTGGAGCTCTTGAAGGAAGGCGTCAGCAACCAGGTGATCGGCGTCAAGCAGGGCAAGGTATTCCATATGCCTATCGAAAAGGCGCTGAAGTGCAACAGAAGGTTCAATAAGAAGCTGTACTCGCTGGTTAACCAGCTGTAAGCTTCAAGAAAAGGCTGCTGCGGCAGCCTTTTCTTGATCTTTTCACGATTTCCTTGCAAGACCCGCCCGGCAGGCTGTGCCAGCCGAGACGATTACAAACGAGGGGACGCTTCGGCGTCCCCTCGTTGCTCCCCCAGATATTACTGCGCGAAGCTCTCTATCCCCCGCAGAAGCTCCAGTTCCCGCACATCCCTGGCGGTGGTGTACATCTTGTGGGTAAGCACGGAACCGTTGCGGTAGAACAGGCAGATGAAGGGGACATCCTGGGCGAACAGCTGCTGGATATCCGCCAGCGTTTTGGCAAAATCCTCCGGGTTCTCCTGAGCGCGCAGAGTCTTAACCAGGTCGTTCATTTCGGTGTTCTTATAGCGGCTGTAGTTGCCCGTATTGCCGCTGGTGAGCATAAAGCCGGGATCCGGGACCGCATCCATCTGATAAGAAGCCAAAGCCAAGTCGAACGACCCGGCCGAAAGCGCCGTGGTGACATCGCTAAAGCTGCCCTGTTCCACATGCACGCTGATGCCCACCTGGGCCAGCATATCTTTGATCATGTAGGCCGCGGCCACGCGCACGCCATTGTCCGAATCCTCATAGACGTGCAATCCTAAAACCAAGTGTTTTGGCTCTTTGCCCGCTTCAACCGCCTTATCCAGGGTGCCGTTGCCATCCAGGTCCTTCCAGCCCTCCTCGGCCAGGAGGGCTTTTGCCTTGTCCAAATTGTAGCCATAGGCGCCGGAAGTGTCGGAATACAGCCAGGTGCCGCCAATGATGGGCGTATCCGTGCGGGAGACCATGTTCAAATACACCTGGGTGGCGATCTGATCCACATTGATGGCATAACGGATGGCCTGGCGTATTTTCTGGCTTCCCAGGGGGAAGGAGCTGTGGTTCATCAGCAGCGTTTCCAGCTGGCGGGACCGGTAGTCCAAACGCAGGGAGGTGGTACCGCTTTTGTACTGGGCGGCGGCCACGGAGCGGGTAAACACCGCGTCCACCTGGGCATATTCGTAGCTGTCGATGATCTCCTGATTGTTGCGATAGCAGGTGGCCATGATCTGCTGCACCTTTGGCGCCTGCTTCCACCATTTGGTATTGACGGTGAGCCACATATAGTCCTGGGGCATGAAGTCGGAGATGACAAAGGGCCCCGTGCCGGGCGGGTCCGCTTCCCCCACGCGGTCGGCAGGGAGGATGGGGAAGGTCATGGCATACAAAAGGCCGTAGTAGGGGCGATCACGTGTCGCCTTCACTACCACGGTCATGTCATCCTGGGCTGTAATACTATCAACAAAAAAGCGCAGATTCCCATAATAGCCCTTGTCCGTGTTTTCCTCATTGTTGGCCTGGTCAAGGATGAATTGGGCGGTGGCCACCACATCACGGGCTGTCATGGGCGTGCCGTCGGAAAAGGTGATACCGCTGCGAAGATGGAAGGTCCATGTCTTGCCGTTGCCTGATTCCTCCCAATACTCGCACAAAAGCGCCTGGGGCCGGTAATCATCATTAATGGTGATCAGGCCCTCATACACCAGCGCGTACAGGGAGCTTACGTCCCGTTCCAGGGGAGCCAGGGGGCGGATCTCCGTGGTCTTGGTGGAGATGATGCCCACGGACAGCTCCGTGTCCACATTGGAGGCCAGCGCGCTCAGTGGGGCGCACAAAAGCACGCAAAGCGCGAGGCAGACGAGCCTACGAAGCGGGCTCCGTTTCTGGCTGTGTTTCAAAGTACAGGCGCTGATAGATCGCATATGCCGATACCACCTTTTGTGCGTATTGCTTGGTGGGGCCATCCACCATATCGTTAATGTGCAGTGTCTGCCCGTCCGATGAGTACTCGGGATCGCTCAGCCAGCCAGCCACCTCGTTTTGGCCCGCGTGATAGGCGCTGGCCACAAGGATGGGATCGGCGTTAAAGCGCTGGGAGAGGTAGCCTATGTACCAGCTTCCGTAACGGATGTTTGTTGCGGCATCATACATCTGATCGAAGGAGTAACTGCCTTCTTCGTTCAGCTTTCCCGCGATCCAGGATGCGGTGCCAGGCATCACCTGCATGAGCCCCCGGGCTCCTACGTTGCTTTCCGCATCGCGGCGGTAGGAGCTTTCGCACAGGATGATGGCGGCCAGGAACGCGGGCTTTACGTTATTCTCCTGCGCGGCCTTTTGGATCTCTTCACGATAGCTCAAGGGATGCTCTTTGATAAGCTTTTGGTGAGCCGCCTCCCGCATGGCCTGCTGGGTGGAAAGATACCCCTCCATCAGACCCTTTGCCAGGAGAAGGCCGGCCAACAGCACGGTCAAAGCAATGAGGAGGATCACCATCCATCTGGGCATGCGGCTGGGCCGGCGTGACAGGCGGGATACCCGGGGCTGCTGGGCCGTGCTCTGGGTGATGGGCGAGGAAGGAACACGGATATCACTCATGCGCCGTCCCTCCCAGCTTATGCATAGTTTCCCGCCACAATTGGGTCACTTGGGCGGCGCTTTGCGCGATGGTCCCATCGGTGCGGATAACCTCATCCGCCCGGCGGCGCTTTTCCCGTGGGTCCATCTGGCTTGAAAGGCGCTGTATGGCCTGCTTTTGCGTAATGCCATCCCTGATCCTGAGCCGCCTTACCTGCTCCTTTTTGGGCACATAAGCGCACCAAACCTCATCGGCCAGGGATTCCATGCCGCTCTCGTACAAAAGGGGAATATCCACCACCGCCGCCAAGTGGCCGGCTTGCCTGAAGGCGTCCAGCTCCCGGTTGATAATGATGGCGATCATGGGGTGCAGGATGGTTTCCAGGCGATGGCGCGCCTCTTCGTCCGAAAAAATCATTTCGGCCAGGGCCTTGCGATTAAGCGTGCCATCTTCGTTAAAGACAGCATCGCCAAAGGTTTCCCGGATGGCGGGCAAGGCCTCCCCGCCTGGGGCGGTGAGGGAGCGGGATATCCGGTCTGCGTCGGCGACTGGCGCGCCCAGGCCGCGCAAAGCGGAAAGCAGCGTAGTCTTGCCGCTGGCAATGCCCCCGGTGAGGGCAATCACATGCATCAAAGGACCTCCTTGGAACAAAAACGGAAACAGCATTTTGAGCCGTCTACCGATATTTTCAGGCTATACGGATAAAACGGATGCGCTCCGGCTTTTCTTTCCGAAATCGAGCAACGTCACTTAATCGGTATATTTTCCCTTTCCCGCACCGTGACCTCCCCAAGAGCCTCCCCCTTTGATTAACGATGATTAAGCTTTGCGGCTCCATAGGGGCGATGTGGGCATCGCCCCCTACGCGGTCAACCACCCCATTCGGCTCCGCCGTCCACCCCTCCACGGGAGGGGAATGGAACGGGCATCTACTTCGTCTCGTACCAGCTAGGCCCCTGGTTCACTTCCGCAATCAGCGGCACCGAAAGTTCAACCACCTGCTCCATGCAATCCTTCAAAAGCGAGGAGGCCTTTTCCGCTTCTTCCGGCGGGCACTCGATGAGCAGTTCGTCGTGTACCTGGAGCGTTAAGCGCGCTTGCAGCTTTTCATCCTGCAAGGCCTTATGCACCCGGACCATGGCTAGCTTGATGATGTCGGCGGCGGTCCCCTGCACGGGGGTATTCATGGCGGCCCGCTCGCCGAAATTGCGGGTGTTGGCGTTGGGGCTGTGAAGCTCCGGCAGGGCTCGGCGGCGGTGAAAGAGCGTTTCGGCAAAGCCGTTTTCTTTACCCTTTGCTTTTGCGTCCTCCATAAAGGCCTTGACGCCAGGATATCGCTCAAAATACCTGCGGATGAACTCCGACGCTTCCTTGCGGCTCACGCCGGTGTTCCTGGCTAGCCCAAAATCGCTGATACCATACACCAAGCCGAAGTTCACCGCCTTGGCGCTGGAGCGCATTTGATGCGTGACCTTGTCCATGGGCACTCCGAACACCTCCGCCGCGGTGCGGGTGTGGATGTCCTGCTTAAGGCGGAAGGCCTCCACCATGTTCGCATCGCCGCTTAAGTGCGCCAATATGCGCAGCTCTATTTGCGAATAGTCCGCGTCCAGCAGCACCCAGCCCGCCTGCGGGACAAAGGCCCGGCGGATCTCCCTGCCCAGATCCGTGCGCACGGGGATGTTTTGCAGGTTCGGCTCGTTGCTGGAGATGCGGCCCGTGGCGGTGCCCACCTGATCGAAGGTGGTATGCACGCGGCCATCCGCGCCCATCAAACGCAAAAGGCCCTCGATATAGGTGCCGTTGAGCTTCACCAATTGGCGGTAATTGAGCAGCGGCGCGATGGCGGGATGCAATTCGGCCAGCCCTTCCAATATCTCCGCGCTGGTGGAATAGCCCTTCTGGCTTTTCTTGCCCGCGGGCAGGCCCAGCTCTTCAAAAAGCACATGGCTCAGCTGCTGGGGGCTGTTGAGATTGAAGCCGCGCACGCCGGTAAGTGTGTACACCTGTTCCCGAAGCTCTTCGATCTGTTTGGAAAAATCCTGGCCCAGGCGGTTCAATGTATCCCGGTCCACCACAAACCCCGCCTGCTCCATGGAGAAAAGCACACGGCACAGGGGCAGCTCCATGTCCGTCATCAAGGAAAGTGCGCCGTTTTGTGTAAGCTGCGCCTTTTGCGCGGCGTACAGGGGGATCAGCCGGGAGGCATCCTCCTCCCCGCCGGGGGTAAAATTGTGCAGGGCATAGCTGCGCTCCTGGGGGTTGATGAGGTACGCGC
>JAEWAH010000018.1 GCA_023391725.1 Bacillota bacterium
GTTTACGCCCATCCGTGCCAGGCAATCCCAGGCGGCGCCTGAATACCTGGAAGAGGACGAGCCAAGGCGCGGCCACCCAGGTGTGAAATTCCTGCTGGCCCTGGTGCTGCTGGCAGCCCTCTTTGTCGCCGGGCTGTATTTTGTGCTGCCCGCAAGGGATGCCCAAGAGGATTCCGGCATCATCAGTACGCTCAATGATGTCAAGGATGCCATCACCAAGGAAGCGGAGCTTCTGGCCAGAAGTGTAAAGGATATCGTGGCCCCGGAGGTCAAGGAACCCGCCAGGGTTCAGGACTTCCAGGTGGTGCCCGCTACCGGCCAGGCGCCGGTGGAGTTGGCATTCACCCTTACCACCACCAAGACAGTAGAAGGTGTGCGGGTGGCGGATAGCCAGGGCAATGTGCTGGCACATGAAACCGTTCCTTTTGTAGACGAGGAGAACAGGCTCATCTGGTCCCTCAAAATGCCCCTTCAAAATGCCTATTCGGGCATTGTGGAAGCACAAGTCAAAGAAGGCGAAGCATGGATTCCAAGCGGGAAGACCGTGCAATTGAACATTCTGGCACCCACCGTGGCGCCCGTGGAAACGCCGGCGCCCACGCCGGAGCTTGCGCAGGAGACACCGGCTCCCACGCTGGAAGCACAGCAGCAGACGCCGGCTCCCACTGAAGTCCCTACCGAGGTTCCCACCGAGGTCCCCACCCAGGAGCCTACGGAGGAGCCCACCCAGGCGCCCACCCCCGAACCGACGGTCACGCCTGCGCCTACTCCGGCACCCACCCCCACCCTCGCGCCTATACCGATCATGACCGCCGGCGCTGTGGCGGGTACTGATCCCAGCCAGATAAAGCTGACCAGCGGGGTATACAGCAGCGGTAAAAAGGCCAGCGACTTTGTGCGGACCGCGCCCATCAATATGAACGGCCCCGCCAATTACAGCGCATGGCAGGGAGCAGTGCTTACCTTCAGGGGCGGCCCCTTCCGCCAGAATGCCGCCTATGGCACGGTGGATGTGAAGGAGAACAAGCTGGAGATTGCGTGGTCATCGCCCATGGGCGGTATCAGCTCCTATTATGGGTCAGGCTGGCCCGGCCAGCCGGCCATCGTGAAGTGGACCAAGGAAGTCCGGGAAATGATGAATATCGCGCCTGAAAAGAAGGCGGTCACGGCGCTCAAGGAGGTCATCATGGCCTCCCAGGATGGGAACATCTACTTCCTGGATCTGGCGGACGGCCAGGCGACGCGCGATCCCATCCATGTGGGCTACCCCTTAAAGAGCTCCGTCTCCATCGATCCCAGGGGCATGCCCATGCTCATGGTGGGCCAGAGCGTCAGCATCATCGGGAACAAGACAGGGGCCATTGGCTACTTCGTCTTTAACCTCATCAACCAGAAACAGATGATGTTCATCAACGGCCGGGACAAGAACGCCTACGGCAGCAACGGCGCCTTTGACGGCTCGGCCTTGCTGGATCTGAACAGCGATACCATGATCGTCGCCGGAGAAAACGGCCTGCTGTACACCGTGGCGCTGAACACCAAGTTCGATGTGGCCAACGCTACTTTGTCCATCGACCCCAAGACGGCGCTGTATAAATCCAAGACCTCCAAGCAGGAAAAGAAGGAAACAGGCATCGAGGGCAGCGTGGCCATGTATGGCAACTATGCCTACTTTGCGGATGCTACGGGCATCCTGCAGTGTGTGGATGTAAACACCATGAAGCCGGTATGGGCTGTAGACACCGATGACAATACCGACGCTTCTATCGCCTTGGACTATGAAGATGACGGCTCGCTGGCGCTGTACACCGGCAATACCGTCAAAAAACAGGGCAAGAAGGGTGTTTGCACCATCCGCCGCCTGAACGCCCTGACGGGTGAACAGGTCTGGTCCTACCCGGTGAAGGTGGACTTTGACACCGACGAGACCGGCGGCGCGATGGCTTCCCCGGTGGTGGGCCAGCAGAGCATCGGCAACCTGGTGATCTTCACCGTGGCCAAGACGCCCGAAGGCGGCGCGGTCATCGCCTTTGAAAAGAAGACCGGGAAAGTGGTCTGGCAGCAGTCCATGACCCATTTCAGTTGGAGCTCTCCCGTGGCCGTGTACAATGAAAACGGCGATGCCTGGATCATCCAGGGCGACAGCGAGGGCGTGCTGCAGTTGATGGATGGGCAGACCGGCGCCGTGATGAACAGCCTCCAGTTGGAAGGCGCCATCACCGGCTCCCCCGCCGTGTACAACAACATGCTGGTGGTAGGCACCAGCGGCAAGGGTGTCAGCAAGATCTACGGCATCGCCATTAAGTAAAGGCTTAAGGAGCCGCCTGGAGGGATAAGGACAGTTATGCCCTGAACCCTTCCGGACGGCTCCGTTTTTGTGGCATGAAGCACAAATGAAAAGGGGTATGGCCTATGGCAAAACGGTACCTGATCGCTCTGGACCAGGGGACTACCAGTTCCCGGGCGGTGGTATTTACGGAGGGCGGGCAGGTGCTGGCCGCCCATGGGATCGAGTTCCCGCAGATCTATCCCAAGCCCGGCTGGGTGGAGCACGACCCGCAGGCCATATTGGAAACGCAGGTCGAGGCGCTGCGCACGGCGGTGAAGCTCTCCGGCATCGCAGTGGAAGAGATCGCCGCTATCGGTATCACCAACCAGCGGGAGACCACCCTGGTCTGGGACCGCAAAACCGGAGAGTGCGTGCATAACGCCATCGTTTGGCAGTGCCGTCGCACCGCGCCCTATATTGAGCGGCTGAGGGCTGCGGGACGTGATGCCATCATCCGGGGAAAGACAGGGCTTGTGCCCGACGCCTATTTTTCCGGCACGAAGCTGGCTTGGATACTGGATACCCTACAGCTTCACCGAAAGGCGGAAGCGGGGGAGTTGTGCTTTGGCACGGTGGACAGCTTCCTGGCCTGGCACCTGGTGGATGGAAGGCCGCATGTGACAGACGCAACCAACGCCAGCCGCACCATGCTGTTCAACATTCATACCCAAAGCTGGGACAGCGAGCTGCTTCAAATGATGAACATCCCGGAGGCGGTCCTGCCTCAAGTAGTGGACAGCGCGCAAATCATCGGCATGCTGGATACGTCCATCCTGGGCCGGCCCATCCCTGTAGCTGCCATGGCGGGGGATCAGCACGCGTCCCTGTTCGGCCAGGCTTGCCATCATGCGGGCATGGTGAAGAACACGTACGGCACCGGCTGTTTCATGCTCATGAACACAGGCGAAGCCCCCGTTACATCCAACCATGGGCTTCTTACAACCATGGCCTGGCGCATCGGGGGCAAGCCCTATTATGCTCTGGAAGGCAGCGTATTCATGGGCGGCGCGGCTGTCCAGTGGCTTCGGGACGAAATGAAGCTTATTACCACTTCCGCGGAGAGCGAGCTTATCGCCAGATCAGTTCCCGATACGGGTGGGGTGTACCTGGTGCCCGCCTTTACGGGCCTTGGCGCTCCCTGGTGGGACATGTACAGCCGCGGGGCCATCCTAGGGCTGACCAGGGGCACGGGACGGGCTCAGATCGTGCGGGCCGCCCTGGAGGCCATCGCCTACCAATCTGCGGATCTGCTCACCGCCATGGCCGGTGACTGCGGCTTTGAACCTGCCCGGATGCAGGTGGACGGCGGGGCCAGCGCCAACGGATTTTTGATGCAGTTCCAGGCAGACGTGATGGGTATCCCCGTGGTTCGCCCCAGGGTCATGGAAACCACGGCGCTGGGCGCGGCGCTCCTGGCTGGGCTAGCGGTTGGGATATACGGCTCGGTAGAAGAGACGGGGAGGGCCTGGCAGCGGGACCTGCAGTTCGATCCTGTAATGGATGGGACTGCCCGGGAGAAAGCGCTGAGCGGCTGGCACAAGGCCGTGAGCCGGGCGCTGAAGTGGACGGAAGAATAGAGGGGCCTCACTGGCTTTCCCTCCTTGAGAGGGGGCTTGCTGTTTCGAAGCTATATCTCAATTTTCCTCCTCTTGAGGGGAAATTAAGAGGGAAGCTTACGCCACACTTCCCCCATGGAACATACACTCGTACACCTTCCGACCCTCTACAAAGATCTCCTCGATACCGGAATACCAATCAAAATCCCCCTGGATCACGGCGTGGTATGAATGTGTCCCCTGCTGATAGGAAAGCGGGCCACGGTAGGGATATTCCCTGGGCACCTGCAGCAGCGCCTCCTTGAGAAAATCACCTGAAAAGCCTTCGCCCGTTACTCGGCCGGTGTAGTTCATGGTCCATACAGGCACGCCTTTCACCCATACGGCCTCCTGCCCGGAAAACTGATTCCCGCCCAGATAGGTATCCAGGTAGCGGTAGTCGCCTTCCGTGTAGGCGGCGTCATGGGAACCTTCCCGGCAGGGCTCCACCATGCCTGTTTTAGCGGCATAGGTGGATTTTTTGGCACGGATCAAAAAGCCGATGAGGGCTTCCCGGGCAAAGTCCGGCTTTGGGAGAAACTCCTGTCTTGCGCATTCTTCCGGGGGCAGGAACAGACTGTCAATGGTCACGCGGAAAAGGCGGCTTAGCGC
This sequence comes from Bacillota bacterium, assembly GCA_023391725.1. Taxonomy (GTDB): domain Bacteria; phylum Bacillota; class Clostridia; order Christensenellales; family Aristaeellaceae; genus JAEWAH01. Next base: position 4,537 of record JAEWAH010000018.1, read on the forward strand.
AATGGCCCGATCCAGGTCGGGTAGCGCCTGGCCGCTTTCCCATTTGGTCACGGCCTGTCTTGTCACGTGCAGCTGCCCGGCCAATTGTTCCTGAGAAAGGTTAAGCCCAAGCCGCAAGGCGTGCAGCTTTTCAGAATAAGTCATAATGAATTCCACCTCCGCAACCAGTATACCACGGAAAAACCTGGATGGAGGCACTTGCTTATGACGTTTTGGCAACTGAGAGTTGCCAACGCGGATGGAATGTATTTTGGTTCTCTTGCATCTCAGCAGTGTAGGCAATGGCTTTCCCTAAAGTAAACGATGATTTAACGGTGAGGTTATGTTGTTTTCAAGCTGGTGATTTTCAGTTGCGTGAAACCAGCCATCCAAAGGCCTTCCCCTCGAGGGGAAGGAGGCACGCAGCGTCGGAAGAGGTGTAGGGCGCCGCTGAGAGCGCCCGTTCCATTCCCCTCCAGAGGAGGGGTGGCGCGTAGCGCCGGGGTGG
>JAEWAH010000024.1 GCA_023391725.1 Bacillota bacterium
ATGGCCGTCAGAAAAGCTTAAAGTGCCATGGTTCCACCAGCTGTCGTGGGGAAAGTCCGCCCGCAGGGTCATGCCCACCTCCTCCACCTTGACCGGGCGGCCAAAGTGAAGGGTGATCTCCGCGTCGGCCCTGCCGCCGATGCCCCAGGATGAAAAGGGCCAGTTGCCGTGGCTATGGTTGAATTTCAGCCCGTCGATGACGTTGCGGGCAAAGAAGGTAGGGTCATCCCTGGTCTCTATGTTGGCCGTGGCGTGGGGGAAGCATTTCTCATAAAACCGCTGGTCCAGGGGGTTCATGGCCAGGTTGCGCCTGGCTTTAAGATCCTCGGGGCGGGCGGGGCAAATTTGCAGGATGTGCATCTCCCCCGAAAAGGCTTGGGGCGCATAGGGCAGCGCGGCGCCGGCCTTGGGGATTTGATAAGTAAACTGCCTGTCCGGGAGATAGACCAGGGCCTCGGGCAGCGCCTGATCCGCCTGTACAAAACAGTATTTCGTCTCCGAAGAAAAACGGACGGCGTCTCCCAGCGCGTCGGGGCGGTGGTGCAATAGCTTGGCGCTGCCTTCGCCGGAAGCGGAATTTTTCACTTTTCCCGATACGTCAATGATTTCGATGCGGTACATGGGCCAGCCTCCAATTTATACAGGTCATTGTGCTTTGCTGCGGTCAGTCCCCCATGTTCATTTCCTTGTAGGGACCCAGTTCGCCCTTTTGCCAGTGGCGGCGGCAGAGGCTCACATAGCGGCCATCGCCACCCAGCACGATCTGATCCCCTTCCTTGACCGCCTGGCCGTTGTACACCCGGGTGTTGCAGGTGGCCTTTTTGCCGCACCAGCAGATGGTCTTGACCTCCTCGATGGTATCGGCCCAGGCCAAAAGCCACTGGCTGCCCTCAAACAGGTCGCCGCGAAAATCAGCCCGCAGACCGTAAGCGATGACAGGGATATTCTCCTCATCCACCATCTTAACAAGTGTCTCCACCTGGGCCTTGGTGAGGAATTGGGCCTCGTCCACGATGATGCAGCTGTATTCCTGGACCGGCAGGTTGTCGATTTCCTCCATGAAATAGCATTCCGTTTGAAGCCCGCAGCGGGAAAGGAGGGTGCGCTCCCCATCCCGGTTGTCCAGCCGGGGTTTGAGCATCAGCACCTTTTGGCCGCGCTCCTGATAATTGTGCTGCACCATGATAGCGTTGGCGGTCTTGCTGGAACCCATGGCCCCGTACCGGAAATAGAGCTTTGCCATACGTTTTCACCCTGCCTATGATATAAGATAGGTCATCAGGACCGGTTTACAAGGTCGTACATCATGATCCCCGCCGCCACCGCGGCATTCAGCGATTCTGCGCCGCCCCGCATGGGCAATGCCAGGCGGTGGGTGGCAAGATCGCTGACCTCCTGGGATACGCCGCTGCCTTCGCTGCCGATCACCAGGCACAGACGAGATCCCAGCACGGCACGCTCATAAAAAGGCGCGCCATTCAGTTCCCCGGATAGGATGCTGTAACCCGCAACCTTGAGTTGCGCAAGGGCATTGGGAAGGCTAGGCGGGCAGAGGGCAGGCAGGCGGAAGATGCTGCCCATAGTGGCCCGAAGGCACTTGGGAGAGTAAAGATCAGCACAGGTCTCCGATAAAAGCGCGCCGGAAAACCCGGCGGCGTCGGCTGTGCGCAAAATCGTGCCCACATTGCCTGGGTCCTGCACGCCATCCAAGGCCACCAGCAGCGGGCCCAAGTTTTGCAGCGGTACATCTTCCGGCAAAGTGATAAGGGCCGCGACGCCTTGCGGCGTTTTGGTATCGCATACCGCGCCCAGGATGTGGGGAGATACGGCATAGACGGGGCAGGAAGCTTTTGATATCAGGTCACCAAAGGAAGTCTGCTTTTCCATATCCACCAGTAGCGCGTTCATCCGGCCTGGCAAGGCCAGCGCCTCAGAAACCATTTTGACGCCTTCCACCCAAAAAAGACCGGCTTCCTGCCGGGTGGCGCGGGTTTTGAGTCCACGCCAGAATAGCGCCTGCGGGTTCTGCATGCTGGTGATGGTCTGCATCGTATGACTTCTCCCTAACCGGATGGTTCCATTATAGCAGTATAGATGAAAAAGGCAAGGTTAACCAAGATCCTTCGGGATGCGCCCTCAGGATGACAGAGGGCAGCACGCCAAGTCGTCGCGTCCTACAGACCACCCGTCGCTACGCGCCACCCCTCTACGGGAGGGGAATCGGGAGGGTTAACTTGCTTCCTCTAGATAGGGATTCCAAAGGGATATATCCCTTTGGCGGAGGGTCCAGGGGGGCAGAGCCTCCCTGGTGCTACTGGATCCACACGCTGTCGCTATGAGGGGGATTGACAGCGGCGGCAATATTGTTGGCATGGTCGGCAACGCGCTCCAGATCAATGAGCATGTCCAAATAGAGCATGCCGCTGCGGGCGGAGCACTTTCGGTTCTTGAGCCGCTCCACGTGATGGTTGCGCAGCGCGGCGGTCAGGTCGTCCACGGCCTGCTCCTCGTTTTCGATACCGGCCAGGATATCCGGGTCGGTGATCCGGTCCGCAAAGATGTGCAGGGCCTGGTCCACCATATGGGCTACCCGGGCGTACAGGTCGCTTAGTTCCTGACTGGCCCGCATGGAAAACTTGATCTGCTCCGCAACCCGTTCCTGGGCGGCCTCTAAAATATTGATGCTGTGATCACCGATGCGCTCCAGGTCATTGATCACATGAAACAATGATCCGGCGATATGAATGTCCTTCTCCCCAAGATCCAGCGCCCGCACTTCCACAAGATACGTGGCCACCTCCTGGTTGAGGAAGTCCAGCACTTCCTCGGTGTCCTGGACCTGCCGGGCGGCGGATAGATCCTCCTCCAGAAAGCAACGCATGGCGGTCATGAAGTTGCGCTTGGCCAATTCACCCATGCGCGTGACCTCTTTGAAGAGCTGGCGCATGGCAACGGAAGGCGTAGCCAGCAGCCGTGGGTCAAAGTTGGCTAGGCGCGTGTCCTCCCGCTGTTCATCAACACCCCGGACAAGGAGCCAGGCCAGCTTTTCCAGGACCCGGGCCAAGGGCAAAAGTACAATGGCGGCGCCCAGGTTGAAGGCTACATGGAAAAGCGCAATCTGCAGCCGAACGCTGCTTGGCGCCAGGGAAGCAAAGAAGTCAGATAGGGGCAGTGTGAGGGCCAGAGCCATGAAAATGCAGGCGCCGATCACATTGAACAGAAAGTGGACCACCGCGGCGCGCTTGGCGGTATGGCTGCTGCCGGCGGAAACGGTGAGCGCTGTAATGCAGGAGCCGATGTTCATGCCGATCAAGAGAAAGATGGCTCCGTCCAGGGAGATCAGGCCCTGGAAAGCCAGCAGCTGCAACAGGCCGATAGCAGCCGCGCCGGATTGTAGCAGCGCGGCCAAAGCGATCCCGGCCAATACGCCAAAGTACGGATTGCTGATGCCATGAAAAACCAGGCGGACAGCCTCGATATTATTCAGCGAGTCCAGGCTGTGAGACATGGTATTCATGCCGATGAACAGGATGCCCAGGCCCATCAGGATGTTCCCCGCCCGGCGGACCCTGTCCCTGCGGCCGATGAGGATAACCAATATGCCTGCGGCGGCAAAGAGGTATCCCAGATTAAGCGGCAGCGACAACAAAAGTGAGGTGACCGTGGCCCCGATATTGGCGCCCATGATCACCCCTACGGCCTGCCCCAAAGAAAGAAGGCCGGCATTGACAAAGCCCACCACCATTACCGTGGTGGTACCGGAACTTTGAATGACGGCCGTAATACCAAGACCCGCCAGCATCGCCATAAACCGGCTGCCGGTCCATGTGCCGAGTAATCGCTGGATGCCCCTGCCTGCGGCCCGCTCCAGTCCTTCGCCCATCATTTTTATACCGAACAGGAACAGGCCCAGCCCGCCCAAAAGCGTACAGACGTTCAGCCAATCCATGCGCATTCCTCCCGTGACCGCGGACGCGTTTTCTCTTTTACGCGCCCCTTCCCTATGATTCTACATAACGTATATAGCGTATCACGAAGGGCCAGGCTTGTAAAGGAATTTCCCACATCCCTCTTTCCGGATTCTTGGTTCATTCATACACAGCCCTGGGTCCGCCGGTATAGGGCGGGCGGGAATAGGCCATGACCAGGTTGGCCTGGCCTATTTTGCGCAGATCAAAGCGCACCGGAACAGCCACGGGGCGGATATGCATGCCCACCAGGGTATCGCCGATATCAATGGCGGCGTCGGCCTGAACGAACTGGGCCAGGGCAGGCTTTTTTAGTAGTTTCCAAGCTGCGGCGGGAACGCTGCCGCCGGCTTTGGGTTGGGGAATGGCCCGGACCTCAATAAGGCCGCGCTTTGATAGCGCCTCCCGCTCCATGACGATGGCGCGGTTTAAGTGCTCGCAGCACTGGAAGGCGGGCACTAGCCCGTTTTCCAGGCAGGCTTCCTGCATGGCGCGGGCAATGTGCTCGCCGAGTTCCGGCACGCTGCCCAGCCCGATGCGGGCTCCCGCCACTTCGCTGGTGGAGCAGCCCAGGACCACCATGGCCCCCTCGTTAAGATCGGCCTGCTCTTTTAAATAGGCGACCGCTTGGTGAATATCTTCGATCACTTGCTGATACATTTGCTATTCCTCCTTGATGGAAAAGGCATACATGCCTATGGATGCGGCTACGGACAGGTTCAAAGAATCGATTTTTTCGCTGTGGGGAATGCGCACCGCCTGCCCCAGGCTTGCAAAGGAGGATGGCAGTCCGCTGCCCTCGTTGCCGAACACCAAGGCAAAGGGATATTGATGATCCTTCGCGGCCTGGGAAAGGGGCATGGAACCGTCCAGCATGAAAGGAAATAAGGTATGCTGGGGGTAGGCCGCGCGGTAATCCTCAAAGGTGTCGTACAGCGCCGCCTCCATGGAAAAAACCGCGCCCATGCTGGCGCGCACTACTTTGGGATCAAAGGGATCTGCTGCCGGGCGGATAATGGCCAGATCAGTGAAGCCGAAGCCCAGTGCCGTGCGCAAGATGGTGCCCAAGTTGCCCGCGTCGGCGGGATGGTGGAGCACGATATGGGGCTTGTCCGCGGAAAGAATGCCCTGAAATTTTTCGAAGACCACAGCGGCGTAGCAGTTTTCCTTGCCGGAGATGCGGGCAAGTGCACGGTCCGCTTCCTCCACCCGCACGTTTAGTTCATTGCAAAGGGAGATAAGCGTGCCCACACCCTCATTTTGGCCGCTTTGGCTGTGCAAAAGCAGCCGCCGGGCGGAATGAGGGCGGTTTTTGAGGCATTCCAGGGAAGGGAACACCCCGGGGGCGTAGGAATAGGAAAGATTATTGTGATATGCTTCCAGACTGGGCATGTAGTTCCTCCATGGGATTGTATGCATAGAAAAAGGTTTCGCTCCTGCGGGAACGACCAAAGGGCTTTCCGGTCGGTCCAGCCAGCTCAATAGTAGCATTGCCTCGCTACCGCTCGCACTGCTCCTTTTCGCTGGCCTCCTCCATCCCTCCCATTTCCGCCACAGGCGGGGTCGGGGTTTCGGAGCCTTTGGAAACCTTCGGGGCCATCTTCCCGAAAAACAGTTACTGTTCCTTCGGCGGTGTTTCCGGCGCTTTCGGCGAGGCCTTCACCTGCCGCTTAAACGTAAGGCGCAGGCGGGGCGGGATCGGGATCGGGATGGGCGGGGGAGTGGCGCCGCTGTCCGCCTGGAGCACTACCTTACACAGGTTCAAAAGGACAGGCCCCAGCAATAGACCCAGCACATTCCCGGTGAACTGTAATCCGGCATACATAGCCATCATGGTGGCCAGAGGATACAGGCCCAGACTTTTGCCAACGATCCGGGGCTCAGCCACCTGCCGGACGACGATCACAGCCAGGTACAAAAGCGCCATGCCAACACCCGTGGCCGTATCCCCGGTCACAAAGCCCACAAGGGACCAGGGGATCAAAAACAGCCCAGCGCCCAGAACGGGCAGCGCGTCCATCAGCCCGATAAGCAGGCCCAGCAGCAGCCCATAGGGTTTTTGCTGGATGGAAAGGCCCAGGATAACCGTGATGGTGATCAGAAGGGAAACCAGCAGCTGCGCCCTGATCTGCCCGAACAGCGCCTTAAACAGGTCGTGCTTGAGAACGACGCCTTTGCGTATCATTCCCGGCGGGAAAGTCCTGTGGAAGAAGGCGAAGATGCGCTCCCGGTCGCTTGAAAGGTAATAGGTAGCCATGATGGTCAGCACCACTGAAAGCAGCATGGTGGGTACGGACATGGCCGTGGCCCAGGCGCCGGAGGCCACTGTACGGGAGATGCTGAAAGCCACGTCTCGCAGTGTCTTGCCTGCCTCCTGCAAGGTGGAGGTGATCATCTCCATCGCGTCCGGCGGAAGCACATCCTTATACTTCGCGCTCAGGTCCGTTACCCAGGAAGTAACCTGGTTGCTGAGCATCTGCCAAAGGTAGGGCGTGGCCCGGGCCAGGGATAAGAGTTCCTCGATGAGTCGGCCGATGAGCACCCGAAGGCCCCAGCCAAGAAGCCCAAAGAGCACCACCATCGTTAGGATAGTGGCGATATTTTTGCCAAAGCTCATTTTGGCAAACGCCCTGCGCAAAAGCCGCACCACAGGCTCCATGAGCATGGCAAAAAGCAGTGCCAGCACGAAAGGCCAGCATAGGGGCAGCAGTTTCACCAGCACTAAGCAGCTTAAAAGCACAAGTGCGATGAGCAGCAATCGACGGGGGATATCATTGGTGCGCGTGTTCCAGTTCCGGAGCCGCTTCAAAATGTCCTCCATCCTGTCCCTCCCAGTGTTTTTATATAGTATACCATCCCTGACCTTTTTTGTCATGGGCATCCGTGTGGCAGCTTCTTATATTTCGGTTAGAAATCACTATTATTATGCTGAAGTTTTATTGCTTGCAGACGGGCTTCTATCTCAAAAGAAGCCCTCCCTGCCTTTTCTTTACATTATTCCCCTCGCCACAGCGCGAACAAGGCTTGCCTCGGCGTAAAGGGAAAGGGGGATGGCCGCCACCTCAAAAGAGGCGGGAAGCGCGCACAGGTTGCGCAGGTTTTCCACGATGGGAATGCCGTGGGACAAGAGAAGCTTATGCACCGGGAAAGGCGGGAAGTCCGGGGAGGGCATATCCACCCCCAGGAAGGCAATATTTTCCCGCGCCAACAGCTCGGCCAGCTCCATAGATACTTCCGGATGGCCCTGGTAGTAGCCTTCGCTGCCATATTCGTATTCCAGACCGGTGTACAAAAGCACCGCCTTGCCGGCGAGAGAGCCTTTCGATAGCTTTGGCGGCAGGATCAGGCGCTGACCGCGCACATCCAGCACAATGCCCGGCGCAAAACATCGGGAAAGGGGCACTTCGTGGACCCCAGCGCCGCCGGGAAGCAGGTGCATGGGCGCGTCCATGTGCGTGCCGGCGTGCAGCCCCGTGTGCAGCGCAAAGGCCACGTAATGGTCGCGTTCGACCCACTTTTCCTGAACAAGGCTCGTTTCCCTGTCGCCGGGGTACACCGGCATTCCATTTGATATAGGCCAGCTCAGGTCGATCCACATGGCGCATCCCCCTTTTCTATGCTTATGCTGACTGGCATTTTACCTGACGAGCGCCAAGATTTCCGCGGGATTTGCGATCAAATGCCTGGCGCCATGCTCAAGCAGCTCCTCCCGGGTCCGAAACCCCCAGAGCGCGCCCACGGGAACCATTCCGGCGGCTTTGGCGCAGTCCATATACACCCCAGTATCCCCCACATACAAAAAATCGGCGGGATCGATATTGAGCTCCCGGGCGATTTGAAGCGCACCCGTAGGATCTGGCTTGACCGGCACGCCCTCCATCTGCCCCCGGACGCAGGCAAAGGTGATTTGGGGGAAGTACCCCTTAACTACGGCCAGGGTGCCATCATGGGGTTTGTTGGAAAAAATGCATAAGGGCAGGCCCAAACGCGAAAGGGACTCCAGCATTTTGGGGATCCCTTCATATGGCTGGGTCCTGTTCCGGCATTCCAGGGCATAATAAGCCTGATAAGCTTTCAAAACCGGCTCAAAACCGTCTTCAAGGCCTGTGACGCGCCGCGCCAGGGTCTTCACGCCATCACCCACAAAATAACGGTAGGCATTGATGGGATGCTGGGGGAAGCCATTTTCCATAAGCGCCCGGTTCATGCTCACGGCGATGTCCTCCAATGTATCCAAAAGAGTCCCATCCAAATCAAACAACACGGCCCGAAAAGCCATGGTTCCACCATCCTTTCGCTTGACCGGGCCATTGTACCACACGCAAAGAAAGCATGCAATTGTTTGGGTTTGGGCATAATGCAGCCATCAGCAGGAAAAGGATGGCGAAGATAAATGCAAAACAACAAGCAGGATGGCCGCATAAAAAAAGATGGGAAGCTGCTTCCCTTCAATCGGCAGATACTTCTGGGCACGGCCACGCAGGTGGTCGCCGCCGCGCTGCTCATCATCGGGC
>JAEWAH010000051.1 GCA_023391725.1 Bacillota bacterium
ACCTGGAAAACCATTTCCGCAAAACCTTCGGGTTTGAAGGAACGCCTCTCCGCTTCATATTGCGGGAAAAGCAGAAGGAGAATCAAGCATGAACCAAGCCATTTCCTACGCAATCGCTGCCGTGGCGGGATACTTGCTGGGTTCCATCTCCACCGGGCTCCTGGTCGCCAAGAAGGAAGCGAACGTGGACCTGCGATCCGCAGGCAGCAAAAGCACCGGCGCGACCAATGTGCTTCGCGTCCTCGGTAAAAGGCCGGCCGCTATCACCTTTTTGGGAGATTTTCTGAAAGTCATGCTAGCCTGTCTGGTGGGCTGGTTCCTTTACGGCCAAACTGGCGCCATGGTGGGAGGCCTTGCCGGGATCATTGGCCACAACTGGCCGGTATACCACCAGTTCAAAGGAGGCAAAGGGGTCGCCAGCTCAGTAGCGGCGATGCTTTTTGTGTTCCCGATCCCGGCCTTGGCGGCCATCGCTTTCTTCTTCCTGGTAACTGGTGTGAGCAGGTATGTTTCCCTGGGCAGCATGGCTATGCTGGCGCTGTTCGCTTTGATTGTGGTTTTCACTCAATGGGGATACTGGGTCGCCTGCGTCTGGGCTATTGCTCTGGCCGCACTGTGCATCTTTAGGCACCGAGCCAACATCGGGCGGCTGTTAAAAGGCACGGAAAACAAGCTGTCCTTTAAAACGAAATAAGAAGGCTATCTAACAGGATCTGAAAAGAGAAACACTTCTGAGAAAGCAGAAGTGTTTCTCTTTTCAGATAGATTGGGATCTCGTTATCCTTTCAGCATACGAGAAATTGACCGCATGTTCAGCTCTATAAAATGCCTTTTATTTGTTATCCTATCTACAGCTCCGCCGATAAAGTCCTTCTCCCATTTTCGGTATACATGATCCCTTTCGTATATTGTAGAAAGCAGGATATAATCACGCATTGAGAAAAGAAGATTCATTTTTTCCAGTTCCTCAAGTGGTAATGGGTATTCTGCGAGATATCCTTTCATGAGCGAACAAACCATTTGCTCAGCTTCTTCTGATTTTTTGTTAAGTTCAGTGGGGTCTCCTCCGAGCAAATAATAATATACGCAAATAGCAATATCGTTTATATACCACGAATACTCGCATTCATCAAAATCAAAGACGGTTACTTTGTTATCTGAAGTAATATTGTAATTGCTAAACAAAAAATCCCCATGTGTCAGGCCATAATTCAATGGAGATTTTGTCATCACAGAAAGATCGGCAAGATAACTCTCAAAGTACTCAACCAATTTGGGATTTGCTTTTCGGAACACTTGGGCAGCTTTTTTCAGATGCTGACTTTCAAAGTACTGCCTGCGTTTGGGAAAATTGACCGGATCATAATTGCGAGATTCTTTATGAATCTTTCCATGCGATCTTCCTATATGTTCAAGAGAAATATGATCGTTATCCCGGGTCCTCCAATCCAATCCTTCTGCTATTGTAAAAGCCGATATATGCCCGTCGCCGCTGTCTGATTGAAATCCTATCACAAGATCACCGGTTAGTGATAAAAGTGGGGATGACACAGTTGCCCCATTTTCATGCAAATGTATAAGAAAGTCCAGTTCGCTTACAATCTCATTTCTGCTTCTGTGGCAAAGAGGTGTGACTCTCAGTATGAATGAATTACGGCACGTAATTTTGTATACGGTATTATGAGATTGTCCTAACAATTCAATAGATTCAACCGAGCTTGTGAACCTTTCCGCAAATGAAATAATCTCTTTATCAGAATAAATAATTCTCACCCCTATACAGTTCAAAGTAGCCAACGAGCAAAAAGATAAGGAAACAAGCCAGAACCTATTTGCCCGCATACTTCCTTATGACAGCTGTACTTCTGAGGGGCAATTATTCTTCTTTTTGGATTCCCCGCATCACATGCACCAAAAAGTCCTGGGCATTGGCGATCAGGCTGGTTACGGCCAAGCTGCCCCGGTCACGAAGCTTATTGACGGCAAACTCGGAGATATCCACCGTATAGAGGAACACTGGCCTCACCACGCCGTCCTTTACCCTGAAGGAAGGTGTCATATTGCCGGTGGCAATGGTATGCAGCTGGGTGGCCATACAGATTACGGTGGTGGCTCGGGAGACCAGCGCCCGCATGGCATCCTGCCCCTTATACACATCGGCGATCACCTCCGGCAGCGGGCCGTCATCGCGGATGGAGCCGGTCAGCACAAAGGGCACGCTCTTTTTCACACAGGCGTGCATGATGCCATCCTGGATGTTGTGTTCCTCTACAAACTTGGCAATAGAACCGCAGCGCCGCACCTTGTTAATGACGTCGATATGGTTATAGTGGCCGTTTGGCATCAGTTCCTGGGTGTAGATGTCCTGCCCCAGAGCGGTGCGCAGAAGGCCCCCCTCCAGGTCATGGGTGGCTAAGGCATTCCCCGCCATGAGCCCATGGACATAATTACGTTTGATCAATTCAGCCATGGCATTGCGAGCGTCCGAGTCAAAGGAGCATGCTGGCCCCAGAACCCAAAGGATAAAGCCATTCTCCCGCTCATATTGGAGGCGCTGGTAAAGCTGATCATAATCCCTGGAATAAGCTGTTTCCCTGGAACGGCTGGTGCGGAAGGCAAAGGAATCAGACGTCTCTCCGTTCAGTCCAAAGCCATTTACGTGTACATAGATCCCCTCTTTGCCATTTTCGGTTCGTCCTAACACCACCATGTCCCCAACCTTTAAGCGCCGGAATTCCCGGGTTGCCACCGTTCCGTCTTTTTTGACCACGGCCACGCAATCCATACGGGATTCTTCTGCCAGCACCCACTTGCCCTGTATTTTGAAATATTCCGGGAAAATAGAGGTGGCGTGATAATAATCCGGTGCGACGCCATCCATGGGCGCCGGCGCCAGGGAGGCATCGGGCGCGCGCTCAAAAATATCACGGGAAAAGTCCGGCTCGTGATAAACCGGCATGGAAAAAGGCATGGGAACACTCCTTTTTTTACTGCATATGGGGATGAATATTCCCCTTGTTTATACATCATACGTCAGCTTCCGAGAAAATGCAATGTACGGCACGACAAAATTCATTCTCTACCCATTAGCGAGCGCTACCTGTCTTGCGCATCTGTACAGGCTGGCGGTTCCCTGCTATAATGGGCACATTCCATCAAGGAGGGAACCCATGGCATCGGCGATTTTGATTCCAGGCAGGGAGGCCCGCGTTTTAAGTGGTCATCCCTGGGTATTCCGCAGCGATATAAACCGCGTGGAGGGCAGGCACGAGCCCGGCGATGTGGTGAAAGTGGTATCCAATAAGGGCAAAGTGCTGGGCATGGCCTTATATAACCCCAACTCGCAGATCGCCTTGCGAATGATGAGCCTCAAAGAAGAGCCTATCAACGCCGCTTTCATTTTTGCGAGGGTCAAGCGGGCCATCGATTACCGCAAAAAATTTGCAGATCTAAAAAGCTGCCGCCTGATCTTTGCAGAAAGCGATGGCCTACCCGCGCTGATCGTAGACAGCTTCGGGGATATCCTTGTGCTCCAGTGCCTTTCCTTGGGCATGGAACGGTTCAAGGCGGATGTGGTGAACGCCCTGGTGGAGCTTTTGCATCCCGCGGGCATCTATGAGCGCAACGATGTGCCGGTTAGGACTTTGGAAGGCCTTGCCCAGGAGAAAGGGCTGCTGTACGGCCAGGTACCCACTCGGGTGGAGATGGTGGAAAACGGCGTCCGCTTCCTGGTTGATGTCATCGAAGGCCAAAAAACAGGCTTCTTCCTGGACCAAAAAGAAAACCGGGCCGCCATTGCTCCTTTTGTAAAAGATGCCAGGGTGTTGGACTGCTTCACCCATACCGGCAGCTTTGCGCTGCATGCCGGCCACTTTGGCGCACAAGAAGTGCTGGGCGTGGATATCTCTGCTCTGGCCGTACAGGTGGCTGGCGAGAACGCCGCTTTGAACGGGCTTTCAAACACCGTTCGCTTTACGGAGGCCAACGCTTTTGATTTCCTTCGGGCCCAGTCGGATGCAAGGGAACAATACGACGTGGTGATCCTGGACCCGCCCGCCTTTACAAAGACACGTTCCGCCGTGGAAGGGGCCACCCGGGGCTACAAAGAAATCAACCTGCGGGCCATGAAATTGATCAAAGACGGCGGGTATCTCGTCACCTGCTCCTGTTCCCAGCACATCCTGCCGGGGCCTTTCCTGGATATCATCAAGGACGCAGCCCGAGACGCCCATGTACAGCTGCGGCAGGTGGAATACCGCACCCAGGGTCGCGACCATCCCATCCTTCTAGCCGCGCCGGAAACGCAATATTTGAAGTGCGGCATCTTCCAGGTGGTTTCATAATCATCATGCTTCACATAAAAAAGCCGGGCGGTACAAAGAGTGCCGCCCGGCTTTTTGTCACGCGATTGTAAGTGCAATCTCCATCATCTTCGTAAAAACCGTCTGCCGCTCCTGGGCGCTGAGGCCTTCCCCGGTAAAGGGATTGTCAGAAATGGTGCACAGGCATAAGGCGTTCTTCCCGGCCCGGGCGGCTGTCATGTACAGGGCGGCAGCCTCCATCTCCACCGCCAGAACACCCAGCTTTTGAAGCTTGCCCAGGGGCTCCGATTCATCATAGAATGTATCGGAGGAATAGATGGGTCCTACCTTGATTTCTGTCCCCAACTTTTCCCCCGCCTCTACTGCTTTTTTTAGAAGCTCAAAGGAACAGGCTGGAGCAAGGTTCCCATGGAAACCGTATTGCACGCCGAAGCTGGAATTTGTATAGGCGCTGATGCCGGCCACAATGTCCTGCACATGGAGCGCCTGGGAGATCATCCCCGCCGAGCCGATGCGCAGGATGTTCTCCACCCCGTAAAAGTTAAACAGTTCATAGGAATAGATGCCGATGGAGGGCATACCCATGCCGGAAGCCATGACGGATACCAGCTTTCCCTTGTAAAAACCCGTATAGCCCTGCACTCCCCGGACGTTATTCACAAGCTGGGCTTCATCCAAATAGGTTTCGGCAATAAACTTGGAGCGGAGCGGGTCCCCGGGCATCAGTACAGTCTTGGCAAAATCACCCGCCTTGGCGGTGATGTGGGGCGTGGGGATCATATCCATGAGATTTCCTCCATTCGAGCTTTGTAAAGAATCATTTTCGTTTTGATGAAGGTTATAGTGGGAATTTTCGCTGCAATAAATACACCTCAATAAAGCTTAAAAACGTGCCTGCAGCCACCGTCAAGTGAAAGAACCGCTCCAGTCTCTGAGGCACTCCCCTATTCCATAATAAAAATGATACGGCTATAAGAGCTATGTACATAAACAAGTAAGTCCTTGTTCCGGAGGCCAGGACAGTGGGCGAAAAGCTCAGCGTCATTCTAGTGGCAAGCCCTATCCCCAGCGTAAGAAGAACCAGTAAAAGCTGGCGCCTGTCCCGAAGAATAATGCAAAGGGAGAATAACAATCCTGCTATCATCACAAAAAAGGCTGCGGCTTCAGCGGCCTGAAACAGCAACATGCCCTGCTTAGGATGTATATCCGGTACGGAATAATTAAGTTCATGGGTAAAAAATAGCATTCTGAACAGGGAAAAGGCGCTAAAGCCTAGTTGAATGATTAGCGGTGTAAATCCTAAAAGACGCTTTTGCCATGCTTTGTTCTCACGGAATACCTGCACACATGTTAGCAGGCATAGTAAAAAAAGTACAGCGTTGGGAATAGAAACAAAATGTTCAAAGGTAGAAACGAATCCAATGCGGAGCTTGTCCAGGAGAGTAAGGGAGCGAAAATCCGGCATCCAATGAAGTGTCTCAGCTTTTAGTCTCGCTGCGTTCCCCGGCGTAGTGAGGGTGAACAGAATACTGCCCAGAGCCAGCGCGAGACCGATTGAGGGATAAATCCGGGTATTCTGCTTTGTGGAGGCTAGATGGAGTAGGCATGCCACATAGGCTGCTATCAGCGTAACTGCCGCCAGTTCATTGTTACAAGCAAACGATGTCGCCAGCATGTGGACCGACAGACGATACCAAGGCAACTTTTCTCCCATGCACCAGCGTTTTATGCCAGAAACAGCATATGCTGCCATCGAGGCAGGCCACAGGTAGTTCACGGTCGTGGTGACCCACCCCGCGCTGCCCATATGAAAAAAGGGATAACAGCAAAATAGCAGCGCCAGGATCATACTCTCCTTTAATCGTCTGGCTGGTTCAAGCAGCGATTGCAGGCTATAAAAAAGCAGCAATACCATGGTAATATCAAGGACCTGCCATACAAAGAAGGGCAATTTAAGCACCAACACCAATATTGCCTCAAGCAGGAGACGGGAAGACCAAGTGTTGTATCGTACTACAAGCCAAGAAAACAAATCAGTTTTGTCCAGCGCCTTGGAAAAGAATAAGTCATCCCCAAACGTCGGGTGGATGATCAGGTGAACCGCCGTAAAAAAAGCAGATAGAAACACAAACGGCAACCATGCCTTCCATGCAGGAACAGTATGAGGCCGTAACACCGGCTGAGATGTGAGTTGCATAGCACTCCTTTGAACGCTGTTAAAAGGCAGCGCATCTTCCCTTCGTACAATTACCCCAAAGATGGACATGCTCCACATTATACCATGTCTCATTTTCCCTTTCAATCATTGTCGCTGGAAAACGAATGAAAAAAACCCTTTGAGGCAAAAACCTCAAAGGGCTAAAGGACGAATCATTTTAGAAGTTGAACAGCGCCGTGGAAAGATACCGTTCCCCTGTATCCGGCAGGATGACCACAATGGATTTGCCCGTGTTCTCCGGGCGCTTGGCCAGCTGGGTAGCTGCCCACAGGGCGGCGCCGGAGGAAATGCCCACCAGCAGCCCTTCCGTGGTGGCAATCTCCCGCCCAGTGGCAAAGGCGTCGTCATTTGTCACGGGAATAATCTCATCGTAGATCCCGGTATCCAGTGTGTTGGGAACAAAGCCCGCGCCGATGCCCTGGATTTTATGGGTGCCGGCCCGCCCCTGGGAAAGCACCGGGGAATCGGCAGGCTCCACTGCCACCACTTTGATGGACGGATTCTTGGACTTTAAGAATTTTCCCGCGCCGGTAATGGTACCGCCTGTGCCGATGCCGGATACGAGGATATCCACCTTGCCGTCCGTATCCGCCCAGATCTCAGGACCCGTGGTCTTGAAGTGGATAGCTGGATTGGCCGGATTTTCAAACTGCCTGGGCAGGAAGGAGTTGGGGATCTCACCCGCCAGCTCTTCTGCCTTAGCGATAGCGCCCTTCATGCCCTTGGGTCCTTCCGTCAGCACCAGTTCCGCGCCATAGGCCTTGAGCAGGCTGCGCCGCTCAACGCTCATGGTCTCCGGCATGGTGAGGATGATCCGGTACCCGCGGCTGGCCGCCACGGCAGCCAGGCCGATACCAGTATTGCCGCTGGTGGGTTC
Organism: Bacillota bacterium; assembly: GCA_023391725.1. Lineage (GTDB taxonomy): Bacteria > Bacillota > Clostridia > Christensenellales > Aristaeellaceae > JAEWAH01. The sequence goes on from JAEWAH010000051.1 coordinate 7,418, forward strand.
GATGATCACGGAGCCGGGCTTGAGCAGGCCCTTCTCCTCCGCATCCTCGACCATCGCGATGGCGATGCGGTCCTTCACGCTCCCGGCTGGATTGAAGTACTCCAGCTTGGCAACGACATCGGTTTTCAGGCCCTCTTTGGCCCCGTACCGGGTAAGCTTCAGTAATGGCGTGTTTCCAATCAGATCAGTGATCTGGTTATAAATGCGTGACATTGAACTTCCTCCTCATATCTTATTATTCCTAGTGGTATAGTATGTATTATACAACTTTTTCCGGAAAAAGTCAAGAGATTTTCCGGAAAGCAGAAAAATTTTCCTGCTCCCTGTCCACAGTATGGTAAGGGAAGTTCCATAAGGTCATCCGAGGCGCTTTACTGCCCGTCTCTCAATTTGATGGCCAACGCCGGGTAGTTGGTGATGATGCCGTCGACCCCCATCTTAAGCAATGTTCGAATATCCGCCTCCCCGTTGACAGTCCAGACATTGCAGTCGATGTAGGATGCGTGGCACTCCGCCATATATCCTGGAGTATTCACACTTTCGTACTGGGGATGCACGGCACGAAGCCCCATCGCCTTGGCATAAGCCCAGGGCTTGTAGGGCTTGTTGGAGTACAGCGCGCCGCAGGGCATGTGGGGAGCGATCTCCCGCACGCGGGCCAGAGAATAATGGTTGAAGGAAGAATAAAGGATACGTTCCTGCATGCCGTATTTCTCTACAAGCTCCTGGCAGGCTTCCTCAAGCCCGTTGGGATTTTCATCATTGGTTTTGAGCTCGATATTGATCCACAGCTTTCCGGGCTTGATAAGCGCCAGCACTTCCTCCAGGGTGGGAATCGTCTCCCCCTTGAAAGCCGCCATGTTATAGGAAAAGTCCAGCTTCTTCAGCTGAGCCAGCGTCAGATCGGAAACCATGCCCTTATAGCCTGTCACCCTGGCTACATCGTCGTCATGGGTGACCACCACCTGCCGGTCGCGGGTGAAGTGGACATCCAGCTCGATACCGTCCGCCTTTACTTCCATAGCCATTTGGAATGCGGCCAGTGTGTTTTCGGGAGCGTCGCCGGATGCTCCGCGGTGGGCCCAGATCTTCGTTGCCATAAACTTTTACCTCCGCTCATACATTCGTCAATTATTCTGCCGTTTCATACTGTATCACGCTAAGGAAAAATATTCAAGAAATCCTCACGTCGTCACCCTTTGTGTAAACTCGGCCCGTGAATTTTTTGCTCAAGGTTTACGCATCATGGATTATATGGTATACTTGTTGCAAGTTGAACGTTAAACTCAATAAGGAGGTAAGCATATGGCCTGGGAAATTTTCCAGGAAGGATACGATACCGAACAGGCCGCGACGTTGGGCAACCGTTTTCTTGTAGGCAATGGGTACCTTGGCGTACGGGGCACTTTGGAGGAGTATGGGAAGGAGCAGCTGGTAGCCGTCAATCTGGCAGGGATCTACCACAAGCATGGAGAAGGCTGGCGTGAACCGCTCAACGCCCCTAACCCCTTCCTTGTGCGGTGCGCTTTTGACGGCACAAGCTGTGATGTGCTGCATACGTCTCCCCTCTCCCATAGGCAGGGTCTTGATTTTCATCATGGCATCCAGGAGCGAGATACCACCTTCCCCGCCGGGAAAACCATGGTATCCGTTTCCTCCAGGCGGTTTGCCAGTTTCCAAGATATCCACCTGCTGGCCATGCGCTATACCGTAACGCCGGAAGCGGATGGGCCGCTGGATATTACCTGGGGCATCGATACCGATGTGTGGGATATCCATGGCCCCCATTACAGCGGAAGCTCCATAGGCTTTGAGGGGAACCGGCTGACAGTCTGCGCCTGGACAGATTCCGGAGAAAAAGTGGCCGTCAGCGGCCAATGTGTGCCGGATTTTCCGGCAAAGATCCGGCAGGCGGGGAACCGTCTCGGCTTTTTTACGGATGCCAAGGCTGGACAATCCTACACCATCGCCATGGTGGCCGTGGTTTATACCACACAGGATGCTCCCGATCCACAAAAATTAGCCCGAGAAACGGTGCTGACTGATTTTGAAGAAGCGCTTGCCAACCATATTGTTGCCTGGGAGGCCGTCTGGGAACACGCCCAGGTGACCATCGAGGGAGACGAAGAGGCCGAAACGGCGCTGAACTATTCCCTCTATCACCTCACCTGCATCGCACCCCGGCATCGGGACGACCTTTCCGTCGCCGCCCGAGGGCTTTCCGGGCAGACGTACAAGGGCGCCGTGTTCTGGGATACGGAAATGTTCATGCTTGATTTTTATCTTTCCTGCATGCCGCAAGCTGCCAGGAACGCGCTTCGCTACCGCATCAGGACTTTGCCCGGCGCATTGGAAAAAGCCCGGCAGTATGGCTTTAGCGGCGCTTTCTACGCATGGGAGAGCCAGGAGGGCGGATTTGACGCCTGTTCAGACTACAACGTCACCGACGTTTTTACCGGCCGGCCCATGCGGACATTCTTCAAGGACAAGCAGATGCACATCTCCGCCGCGGTGGTGTACGGCCTGGCTAAGTACATTGCCTGGACCGGGGAAGAAAAGCTGCTGGCAGATGGGGCCTGCGAGGTCATGCTCCAGTGCGCCAGGTTCTATTACAGCCTGCTGGTAAAGCGTGTTGCTGGCGATGTGTGGGAACTTTGGGACGTGGTTGGCCCGGACGAATACCATGAGCGGGTGGACAATAACGCCTATACCAACGAGATGGCTCGCTTCACTTTCCAGGAGGCTATAAGGGCCGCCGAAAGGCTCAAGAAGATCGATGCCGCCGCCTATCAAGCTCTGGAAGAGAAGATCGCTTTTGAAGCAGAGCTTCCCCTTTTCAAGGAGGCCGCCCACAAGCTCAAAGAGCAGGTGCCTGATCCCGCCACCGGACTCATCTCCCAGTTCGACGGGTATTTTTCGCTGGAAGATACAACGGTCGATATTGTGCGCTCAAGGCTTCAACATCCCAAGGAATACTGGGGCGGCGCTTACGGGGTGGCTTCCCATACCCAGGTCATCAAGCAGGCGGATGTAATGACCACACTGTACCTG
>JAEWAH010000096.1 GCA_023391725.1 Bacillota bacterium
GCCCATCGTGGAGGTCGTTGCCGGGGGCAATGTGCAGGAGGCAGCCTTTGACGATATTCAGGACGGGACCATGGTCAACAGCGGCTTTTTAAACGGCCTGCGTGTGGCCGAGGCTAAAAAGACCATCATCGACCGCCTGGAGAAGGAAGGCATCGGCCAGCGCAAGGTGAACTTCAAGCTGCGCGATTGGGTATTCAGCCGCCAGCGCTACTGGGGCGAACCCATCCCCGTTGTGCACTGCCCCCATTGCGGCATTGTGCCCGTGCCTGAAAAGGATCTGCCGGTGCTCTTGCCGGATGTGAAAAATTACGAGCCTACCGACAGCGGCGAAAGCCCCCTGGCGGCCATGACCGATTGGGTTAACACCACCTGCCCCGCCTGCGGCGCGCCCGCCCAGCGGGAGACCGACACCATGCCCCAGTGGGCGGGTTCCAGCTGGTATTTCCTGCGCTATGTGGATCCCCACAACGGCAAGGAAATGGCCAGCCAGGAAGAAATGAAATATTGGCTGCCCATCGACTGGTACAACGGCGGCATGGAGCATACAACGCTGCATTTGCTCTACAGCCGCTTCTGGCACCTGTTCCTGCACGATATCGGGGTGGTGCCCTCGCCGGAACCGTATCAAAAGCGCACCAGCCATGGGATGATCCTGGGCTCCAACGGGGAAAAGATGTCCAAATCCCGTGGGAACGTCATCAATCCCGATGATATCGTGGATGAGCTGGGCGCCGACGCCTTCCGCCTGTATGAGATGTTCATGGGCGCCTTTGATCAGGCGATCCCCTGGTCCACCAACGGAGCCCGCGGCTGCCGCCGGTTTCTGGACAGGGTGTGGCGGCTGCAGGAGATGATGACGGATGGGGAAGGCTATTCCTCCGATTTGAAAGCTTCCGTTCATGCCACTATCAAAAAGGTGGGCGAAGACTACGAGAAGATGAAGTACAACACCGCCATCGCCGCTATGATGAGCCTGGTGAACGACGTCTATCTCAAAGGGCAGATTACACGCGGCGAGCTGAAAACCCTGATGCTGCTGTTGAACCCTGTCGCGCCGCATATCTGCGAGGAGATCTGGGAGGCGCAAGGCTTCGGTGCGCCGCTCCATCACCAGCCCTGGCCCTCCTATGACGAAAAGGAGATGGCGGTGAGCGAGGTCGAGATCGCCATCCAGGTAAACGGCAAGGTGCGCGGCCGGATCACCATCCCCGTCAGCCTGACCCGGGAAGAAGCAGAAAAGACACTGCCTGACCATCCTCAGGTGAAAGTCCTCACGGAGGGCAAGACCATCCGCAAGGTGATCTTTGTGCCGGGGAGCCTGATCAACATCGTAGCAAACTAACAGTTCCCTCTATATCCTTTGCCAATAAGCGCCTCTTTTCCCGGGCATACTGCCTGGGGAGGAGGCGTTTAACATGGAGAAGAAGCTAAAGAGCAGCAGGAAGCAGCCCAAGGAAGAACTGGCCTCCCGCGCGATGCGGGATCCGGAAACTACCGACGTGCTGGGCAGCTATACGGGTACGGCCAGGGATGGAGGAGAGCCGGACCAGGACGCGGACGATTTGTAAGATCATTGCAATTCCGCTCTTGTGACTTGCAAAGAAACAGTAGTCATGCCCGGCGATCCGGTCGCCGGGCTTTTTGTTGCCTTTTTGATTCCCCTCCAGAGGAGGGGTTCCGGAGCAGAGCGCCGCCTGTGGCGGATGAAGCGAAGCGGAGGAAACTTGCAAAACGAGCGATGCAAGCGCTAGCGCAGCAGCGCGACGATTGATCAAGCGGAGGCCCCACAGGGCCGGGGTGGTTGATATGTGGCACGCAGAGCCGGAGAAATCGATGTACCGCCATAGGCAACCACCCCGCCCGACTTCGTCGTCCACCCCTCCATAGGAGGGGAATTTCCTTGCCTTCCCCTTTAGGACCTTTGCACCGTTCGTCGCTGCGCTAGGCCGGTGATCCGCTCCGTCGTTCCTCCTTCGCTCCGGGCTTCGGCTTCGGAAGGTGCCGACGAAGGAGGCGGATGAGGGAAGGTAAGGTGGCGCGCAGCGCCGTATGAGGTAAAAGGAATAGGCGGCATAGATAAGGCGGGAGCAAGCTTGCCAGGCTTCTCCCGCTTTTGTTACACTTATCTTCCTATTTCCACACTTCCCCCTCCCTTGCTAAATCTTTCACTAGGATGTACACTATATAAGGCGAAGACTACCTTTCACAAAGGGGGCGGCAGGCCATGGCGGAGAAATGGCGCTTCAACGATTTTTTCACCCATGCCCAGCTTTTGCGCTGGCGGGAGCAGATTCCAAAGCTCACCCCCTGCCGGAATTTTTCCGGCCCGCCCAACGTTGGTCAATGGACCACCCTTTCCTATGCCGCGGCGCGGCTTTGCCTGCCGGGCGTGCGCATCGTGCTGGCGGCATGCGACGAATCCTTTTTTACGGATCCTTTCTTCAAAAGCTGGCGCGTCAAGGGCGCGGTGCGCTTTGCCGCCATCATCGCCGATACCGCGATGCCCAGGCATCTTATGCATGCCGGCATCAGCGGGGAAGCCCTTTTGTTGGAGGCGGCTTCCTGCGGCGCGGCCGCCCGCTGGGTGACGAGGAATTATCGCAAGAAGGAAAGCCCGGTGCGCCTGCATCCCGGAGAGGTGCTGGCGGCTGTGATCCCCCTGGGCCTTGCCAAAGAGCCGGCTGCTAAAAAGCCCCGGCAATTGCGCCGGCCTCTTCACTGGCTGATGGAAGGCGGCGGGAAGGATTGGTCGGAGCACGCAATCAAAGCCGCCCATGCGGTATGGGAAGCGCCCAACACCGTGCCTCTGCCGCCACTGAAACTTCGTTTGGCCAGCCAATCCCTTTCTCTTATGGGCAAGCCCAACAGCCTGGATACGGGGATCGCCCTTCTTCACATGGAGGCGGCCCTTTGCGATATCTCCCGGCAGTGGAACTTGGAGACGGGCATCAAGGCTCCCGCAGCCAAAGTCCTGTTTACCGGGACGGAGGACCAAATAAGTCAGGAGTTTTCACATGCAGTCCTTTTTCCCTTCGGGGCAGGTACCAATGCAGCCCCTGGCAGACAGGATGCGGCCACGCACCCTGTCAGAGTTCCTGGGCCAAAGCCATCTGATCGGCCCGGGAAAACTTTTGCGAAGGGCCATTGAGGCCGACCGGCTGACCTCCAGCATTTTCTATGGCCCGCCGGGCTGCGGCAAGACCACCCTGGCCGCCATTGTGGCCGGGGCGACCCACGCCGCCTTTGCCCAAATGAACGCCGTCACTTCCGGCGTTGCCGACGTGCGGGAAGTTTTGAAGGCCGCAGCCGACAGGCAGGCCCGTTCCGGCCAGGCCACATATCTTTTATTGGATGAATGCCACCGCTGGAGCAAATCCCAGTCTGACAGCATCCTCCCCGCCATTGAGCGGGGACTGATCCGCTTCATCGGCAGCACCACCGAGAACCCTATGATCGCCATGACCCCCGCCATTGTCAGCCGCTGCCGGGTCTTTCAATTCTTTCCCCTCA
>JAEWAH010000105.1 GCA_023391725.1 Bacillota bacterium
CACCACGCTGGAAAGGATGATGCCTTCCACCTCCTCCATCCCTACGCCCCCGTGGGCAAACAGGTTGTGAAGGAGGATGCCGTACTCATCGCTTGTATACGCGGTATTGGTGGAAATGCGCCAATACTTCACCAAGTCCTTCCCGTTGAACAGGGCAGTCTTGATGTTGGTATTGCCGACGTCCATGGTAAAGATCATGAATGAAGACTCCTTTAACGCCTCTTTTTAACGGCCATCACCGCCGCCATGATGGCGGGGATCAGGATCAGGGTGACCAGGGCTTCCGGAATGCCGTTAGGCAGGGCCACGGCAAAGAACAAGAATTTGCCGGCGGCATTCGCGTACTGGGCAAGATCCGGATTCTGACCGATCCACTCCGCCACGCGCCCGCCGTACCACAGGTAGATGGACAACAATACGAAAACCGTATTGGTCAGGCTCCCGGCAAGCCCCGCTGCGGCCCAGGCCACGGAATCCATAGGCTTCTTATTGGGCAGGAGCGCTTTTATCAGCCGGAACATTCCCCAGGCGGTCAAGGGGATCAAAAGCCTGGGCAGGATGGAGATCAGGGGGTTCAGGAAAAACACATCAAATGGGCCGGAAGGCGAAATCAAAGCCCGCAAAAGGCTGCATGCGCCGAACACGAATGCCAGGATAAAGCCTACCAGCGGCCCCTCCGCCAATAAGCCGATGAGCACCGGCAAATGAATGGTGGTGATGGAAATGGTGCCGATGGGAATGAGACCCAGGTTTGTAAAAGCCAGAAGGATGATGATGGCGGTGAGCATGCCGGTGATGGTCAGCCGGCGGATCTGATCGCGGGAAAGGTTTTTGTTCTTTTGGGTTGTCATAAAATTCCTCCGTTCAAGTTCGCTTAGGATACCTGACGAATTTGGATTTCCAAAGGCCTCCAGACCAGTCCGCCTCCAAAGATGACGGCTTTGCGGCTTGGCTGCCGATGGTAACAGCATTATACGCAAGAAACAGGAAATTGTAAAGGACGGGCGGGGAAAATACGGTGTGAAGCAAGAAAAAGAACCCCGGCTTACGCCAGGGCTCTGCAGCTTGTCAAAGAACCCCTACGATGTCATCCCTCACTGCGTGAAGGATATTGAAAACTCTTTTAATTTAAAGATTCTTCGTCACTTCGTTCCTCAGAATGACAAAGTTTGAGTGTTTTTTTGACAGGCTTAGTGAGCCCGGTTTGACTCGGCCTCACTCAGTGTTCAATAAACCCACATCATGTCATCCTGAGCGCAGCGAAGGATCTATAGATCCTATGAATTAAAGATTCTTCGTCACTTCGTTCCAGAATGACAGAGTTTGAGTGCTTTTTTTGACAGGCTGAGTGAGGCCGATTTGACTCGGCCTCACAAATTTTCTAGGGATGCAAGGAGCGCTTTCAAAAGGTTTATTCCACGTCCTGCAGCGCGTCGTATCCTTCCTCGCCGGTGCGGACCTTGACCACGTTTTCCACATCGTACACAAAGATCTTGCCATCACCGATATTGCCCGTATACAGGACCTTTTTGGCGGTCTCGATCACGGTCCTCACCGGCACCTTGCTGACAACAATCTCCACCTGGACCTTGGGCAGCAGGTTGGTTTCGGTCTCGACGCCGCGGTAGAACTCGGTCTTGCCCTTTTGCAGGCCATAGCCCAGCACCTGTGTGACGGTCATGCCCGTGATGCCGATCTCGTTCATAGCAGTCTTTAATGCCTCGAACTTGCTTTGCTTGGTGATGATCTGAACCTTGGTATACTTATGGCCCGAAGAAGCGGTCCTTACCGCCGCCTCGGCAGGCGCTGCCTGCACATGGGGCGCGGCGGGCACGGGCTTTCTTTCCGTTTTGCCCTTCCAGCCAAAGCGCTTGAGCTGCTTGATGGGTGCGTTATCTTCCGAGTCGTAATCCAGCTCGGTACGGATCATCTCCTGATCGGGATACGCCAGCACGCCCATCTCCGGAATGTCAAGGCCATCCAGCTCCACCTCGGGCGAGACGCGAAGCCCCCAGACTTTGTCCAGGATCTTGAAGAAAACATAGGAGCCGCCAAAACCCCATATGAGCAGCACGGCAATGGCGACCAACTGCGCGGCGAACTGGGAAGCGTCGCCAAAGAACAAGCCAGTCACGCCGCCGGCAACGCCGTTAAACCCGTCGCCGTAGCTGCCGTCCGCAAACAACCCCAGCGATAGAACGCCCCAGAAGCCGTTGACACCATGGACGGAGATGGCGCCCACAGGATCGTCGATCTTCAGCTTGTTTTCAAAGAACGGTACGGCGATGCAGACCAGGAAGCCCGCCACAATGCCGATAATGGCGGCGGAAATGCCGCTTACAAAGGCGCAGGGGGCGGTGATGGCTACAAGCCCCGCCAGCGTGCCGTTGGCCGTCATGGAAGGATCGGGCTTGCCGAACTTTAACCACATATAGAACATGGCGACCATGCCGCCAAACGCGCCCGCGATCATGGTATTGGTGGCGACGACGGATAGCCTGAAGTCGCTGGAATTCAGCGTGGAACCGGCATTGAAGGCGAACCAGCAGAAGTACAGGATGATGGTCCCGATGATGGCCATAGGAATGTTATGGCCGGGGAACGCCCTTGCCGTGCCATCCTTCTTGAACTTGCCGATCCGGGGGCCGATGACAACGGCGCCGGCCAGGGCCAGCATGCCGCCCATGGAGTGGACGACCGCGGAGCCCGCAAAGTCAACAACGCCATGGCCCAGGCCAAACTTTGAGCCCAGGGTGGCCAGCCAGCCGCCGCCCCACACCCAGTTGCCAAACAAGGGGTAGAGGATCATGGAAATAAAGAAGGAGGTGATGACGACCGTGGAGTATTTGACCCGCTCCGCCATGGCGCCTGTGGGGATGGTCACGGTGGTGTCCATAAACACCATCTGGAAGAAGAACAGCGCGTAGATGCCCGCGTCATACGTGCCGTTCAGCAGAAAGCCTTTGTAACCAAGTATCCCGCCGAGCCCAGGGATGGAGAGCATGCCATCAAGCGCCGCGCCGCCCGCGCCCAGGCCAATAGCACCGCCGGAACCGCCCATCTGAAGCGCGAAGCCTACCAGAAAATAGCCCACAGCGCCAACCAGGAACACCATGAAGTTCATGGTGATGGTATGCGCCGCGTTCTTGCCGCGGCAAAAGCCCGTTTCCACCATGGCAAAGCCGCATTGGAAGAAGAACACCATGAATGCGCAAACCATGACCCAGGTAAAATTCGCGCCGTAGTAGGCCTTGTTGGCGGTGAGCGCCACACTATCCAATGTTTCGCTCCCCGTGGTCTGCACATAGGAGGCGCCCGTGGGATCTCCCTCCGCCAAAGCGCCGGCAGCCAGCAGCGCTAGAACAGCCGCAAGCACCAGCATAAGAACGATACTCCTCTTCCATGCTTTCATACTCACATTTCCTCCATTCTGTTTTTGAGCTTGAAAAATTCCTGCAAGTACGCGGACCGCCGCTATTTTTTGAAATGGCCCCAGGAAAACCTTGAGGTCGGTTTATAGACTTCGGCTTTCAACTTGCGCACAGCAAGAAAGTAGCGCACACCCAGAAATGCAACGACAAGACCAAAGATGGATCCCGGGATTCTGGAACTGAGCACTGCAAATTCCACCTGGTTTACCGTGCTGTATACGCAAAAGAGCAATCCCGCAAGCGTGATTGCCGCGGAGACCACAAACAGTGCACCAACCGCAAGTGTTTTCTTCCTTTCCACAGGCTGACCGTACGCGTATTCTTTCACATTACCACCTCCTTTTAGCGTGTTTGAATTTGAATTAGTCGTTGTTTTAAATTGCATTTTCTTCGTTTGGAGCCGAGGGAAAACGGGCCGGTAAATTCCTTCGTATCAGGACACGCAAATAGGCAAAGGGCATAAATGATCTATCGAAAAAAGACGCCTCCGGTATTGCCGAAAGCGTCATTGCTTCTCCTTAATGCATGGCGTCAAGCCAAGCGGGAGGCCCCTTTTGATATTCATTTATGCAGGCAGTATATTCCGCGTTCATGCGGCTGTCAATAGGCCTTCACAGAAAATATTGTTCTTAATTTTGAACATGTGCAATCTGGTCGAATCAAGCATGTTGCAACCATCTTAGAGGAGTGCACAAAAGAATATTTGCATTTTTTACTCTGCACATATTCAAAAACGCTCTATAGAAAGGGATGCGGCCGTGCCAAGAAAAAAGCCCAGCCTCTGGGGCTGGGCTTTTGGATGCATATCGTGGGATGCCGGGAAAGCGGCGCATGGCATAAGAGCCTTATTCGTCGTCGTCCTCGTCATCATCATCATCGGCCTCATATTCCGGGAAGACGGGCTTTTTGCAGGCGGGGCAGATGACGTCCTCATCAAAGTCAACATCGCCGGCATTGAACTGCAGTTCATGGCCGCAGTGAGGGCAGGCGTAGGAGATGGTATCCCCTTCCTCCTCGTCGTCGTCCTCATCGTCTTCGTCGTCATCGTCGATGTCTTCGGCGTCCTCCTCCTCGTCTTCCTCGCCGAAGAGGACTTCTTCCATATCGGCCAGGTCGTCGTCGATGCTCTCCACGTACTCATTCAATTCGTCATACGCTTCCTGGAGCTTTTCCATCTCCTTGGCCATCTCGCCCAGGACGTCGATGATCTCGGTGAGGAGCTTGCCCTCGTTGCTTTCCTTGTTCAGCTGCATGCCTTGCGCCAGGCCACGCAAAAAGGAGGCGCGGTCCGTCAGGTTGCTCATGGTTTTCTCCCTTTCCCGCCTAAGGCTATGCCATTAGGCACGTTCCATGTATTCTCCCACGCGGGTGTCGATGCGGATGCGGTCGCCGGTGTTGATGAACAGGGGCACCTGCAGGGTGAAGCCCGTTTCCACGGTGGCCGGCTTGTAAGTGGTGGAGGCGGTGTCGCCCTTGAAACCGGGCTCGGTGTCGGTGACTTCCAGCTCCACAAAGTTGGGCGCTTCCACGGAGAAGGCTGCGCCCTTGAAGAAGCGCACGGTGACGTTGGTGTTTTCCTTTACGAAGGGGATGGCGTCCTCCACCTGATCATGGTTGAGGGGCAGCTGCTCGAAATTTTCCAGGTCCATGAAATAATAGAGCTCGCCGTCCTGATAGAGGTATTGCATTTCCTTTGTCTCGATGACGGCGCGGGGCATCTTATCGGTGGGATTGAAGGTGCGCTCCACAACGGCCCCGGTCATGACGTTCTTGATCTTGACGCGCACGAAAGCCGCGCCCTTGCCGGGTTTCACGTGCTGAAAATCGACAATGTTCCAGACGCCCCCGTCCCATTCGATGGTGATGCTTTTGCGGAATTCCCCAGCCGTAATCATGTTTCATTCCTCCATCTTATGTTGCCCGATTGTATCATGCGAAAGTTTGACCAGCCGTATTACAGGATAATCAATTCTTTGGGCGCTGTGGTAAGGGAATAGCAGCCGCCCTCTGTGACGGTGCAGGTATTTTCGATGCGCACACCGCCTACGCCAGGCAGGTACACGCCAGGCTCCACGGTGAGCAGGTGATTTACCCGCGTCGTATCCGTGCAGAGCATGCTGAGGCGCGGACTTTCGTGGATGTCGATACCCAGGGAGTGGCCAAGCCCGTGACCAAAGTTATCTCCAAAACCTTGTGCGGCGATATAGTCCCGGGCCACAGCGTCGATGTCACGGCAGATCTTCCCGGGGCCAAGCGCATTTTCCGCCATCTCCTGGGCTTTTAAGACCACTTCATATACATGGCGCATTTGGGGGCTAGGTTCGCCAAGAGCCACGGTGCGGGTCATATCGGCGCAATAGCCGTCCACCTTGGCGCCATAGTCCATGGTGATCATGTCGCCCTTTTTGACTTTCCGCTCGCTTGGAATGGCGTGGGGCAAGGAACCGTTTTCACCCGCGGCCACGATGGTGTGGAACGCGATATCCTGCGCGCCATGGGAAAGCATGTAATTTTCAAGAAGCCTTGCGATCTCCCGCTCCGTCATGCCTTCCTTAATGACACCGCAGATATAAGTAAACGCCTCGCTGGTGATGCGGCAGGCATGGGCGATCTTTTCGATCTCGGAAGTGTCTTTTAATTCGCGAAGCTTTTCCACCGCCTTGTTGACCGGTGAAAAGGCGATGCCCTCCATGACCTTTTCCATATCGTGAAAGGCACGGACGGTGATATAATCGTCCTCATAGCGGGCGGCGCGGATAGCTTCCGCCTTCATCAGCTTGAAGGCTGTTTGATTATGATCGCAGTCACGGGTGGTCATGTGCACAGAAAAACCCGGCGCCTGCTTTGCCGCCTGCTCGGTATAGCGGAAATCCGTGATTATGGCTTTTGTTTTTTGAGTCAGCAGCACCAGCCCTTCGCCGGTATAGCCGCTGATATAAAACATATTGGAAGGGTTATGAAGCAGAACTGCCTCATTAGTACCCACGCCCATGTGCTTAAGCAGCGTTATAGCGCGCTCCATGAAAACCATCACGTCCTTCCCAGAAACCAGAAAATTACAGAGGCATATCCTTCAGTATTTTACCACAACATGCATCACGATGCCAGCATTTTTTTCAAAAGCACCGCAAAATATCAATCGGCTTTTACAGCCGCGTGACGATGAGATTCCCCGATTCGTACCTGCGCAAGCCCCTAAAGAAAAACCATACCGCAAAAGCGCAGTAGGCAGCGGCGGCCAGAAACCAGACGAGCAGCCATCCCACGGTGAAGCCCCGGGCCAGGCGCAGCGGCACATGAGCGATGAAGGAGGCGGGGATGAGGGAATACATCACCCCCCGGATAACGCCCGGGTAGATCCCCTCCGGATAGATGCAGAAGTTGATCACGAACTCCTGGCTCATGTTTCCCGCCAGGGACGCGTCCCCAAAGTAAAAGGTCAAAGTGTGGGCTGTAAGGCCGATAGCCGCTATGAGCAGCGCGCCTATCAGCATGGCCAGGCCAAAGAACAGCCAGGCGTTTGCATCCCCGCCCTGGGTGAGAGCCAGAAGCACGATGCCATAGAGCAGATCGCCGTAAGCCGACAAAGAGGTCCTGGCGCAGCACACGTTCACAAGCAGGTTGCAGGGCTGCAAAAGATAGGTATCCAGCTCCCCGGTGACGATCAGGCGCGTGAGCTGGTTGGCGTTGGCAAACAGGACATGGCTTATCCCGAAGGCGGAGCTGGTGACCGCCCAGATGAACATCACATCCTTGAAGTCATACCCGCCGATGCGCCCGCCCACCTGGGAGAAGGCCACCCACCAGAAGAAAACGAACGTGGCGTTGGACAGGGCCATGCCAAAGGCCTGCATCAAAAAGCTGGCCCGGTACTCCACAGCGGAGGCCAGGTTCACCTGAAAGTAGCGCAAGATGATTTTCAAATGGCGTTTCATAGCTATCCCCCACTCATTCCATATACAATCACAAAAGAGGATATTTATTGCTGGCTCCTTGGCGGCGAGCCGATCGGAGGTTCCACCTGCGGCCGTCCGGGCCGTCATCCGCCATTCGCCTGCAGATTTTTCATTCCATCCCGGTACAGGGTAATGGAAAGGGCCAGCATCAGTACGATCCACAAAAACTGCATGGGCAGCACCTGGGCAAGCAGTTCCCAGTTAAAGCTTACAAAAAGCCTTGCAGGAGCCCAGGCCACATAGGAAAATGGCAATACCCGGGCGATACCCTGCAGCCAGCCCGGCAGAAATTCCACCGGCAGGAACACCCCCAGCATGAAGATAAACTTCTGGAAAATCAAGTAAACGGCGCTGTTGTCCTCCAGGCGAAAGGCGCTCAAGCCCACCGACATCAGGCACAGAAACTGCAGCACTATCCCCATCAGCCCGCTCAAAAGCATGAAGGGCAGCCCTGCCCACTGAAAATCCGGCACCGGGCCTACGAACACGAACCCCAGTACAGCCGCCAGGGTGCCGAAGAACAGCAGATTCACCAGCACATTCCCCGCCGCTGCCGCCGCCTGGTAGGCGATATAATGCACGGGCCGATTTAGCATATAGGCCATTGCCCCGGTCTTTACATCCTCATTGATCTGGCTCACCAGGAAGAGGCGGCAGCCGAATGTCACCAGCTCCGTAATGATCAGGTACCATACAACCTGCCCATGAGTGTAGCCATTCACCTCTCCCCCCTGGTAGATGGCTTGCCAGAGGCTGAAAAAGACAAAGATGAACAGCGTGTAGAACATCATCCCGCTCACCAACTGGGCGCGGTAGTTAAACGCGTTTTGCACATGAACGCGGGCGATGACGGCATATTTTCGCATCCCTTTCACAAGCCCACCTCCCGTGAGCGGAATATGGTGGTGATGATCTCCTCCATGGGCGGGTCGTTCACGGTGATATCCGCCACGCCGCCCGCCGACGTCACCGCCTGCATCACTTCCCCAATGGGCCGCACGCGGGTATCCACCGTCAAGACTGCCTGGGCGCCGTCGATATCCACCTTCACCCCGTCCATTTCGGGGATGATCCGGGGCTCGAAAAACTTCATGGTGATCACCTTGCGGTTCAGGTATGTTCCCTTCAAATGCTCCACGCTCTGGTCCAGCACCACCTGCCCGTGATCGATGACCATGGCCCGGCGGCAGATGTGTTCCACATCCCCCGGATCATGGCTGGTCAGGAACACGGTGATTCCCTTTTCTCGGTTCCACTCCAGGATCAATTCCCGGATGGCCTGCTTCACCACCACGTCCAGGCCGATGGTGGGCTCATCGAGGAAGAGGATCTCCGGTTCGTACAAAAGCGAGGCGGCGATCTCGCACCGCACACGCTGGCCCAGGGACAGCTTGCGCACCGGCGTATGCAGGAACTCGCCCAGTTCGAAGCGCTGGGCCAGCACATCCACACGTCTGCGCCGCTCGTCATCCTCTATGCCGTAGATTGCCCCCAGCATGGCGAAGCTGTCCACCGGCGGCAGGTGCAGCCACAACTGCGACCGCTGCCCGAACACCGTGCCTATATGGGCGCACAGCTCCCGCCGCTCCCGCACCGGGTCGTACCCCAGCACGGCCATTGTTCCGGCGGTTGGGTGGAGGATGCCGGTAAGCATCTTGATGGTGGTTGACTTGCCCGCGCCGTTGGGACCGATGAAAGCAAGCATCTCGCCCCTTTGTACCTGAAAATCAATGCCTTTCACAGCCCCGACTTCCCGGTATTCAGGCGCAAACAGCGCTTTCATCCCCGCCTTCAGCCCCTCGGCCTTCACGCGGGTACGGTAATTCTTGCAGAGTCCTTCCACCCGGATAGCTTCCCCGTTCATACTCCCACCTCCAAAAATCAAAAAACCGCGGATGCACCGCGGTTTATCCGAAAGGCCCCGCCGGTGCAAAAGCTTGCGCTTGCACCGGCCTTGGCCGCTACATGCGCATGTTGGTAATGACAAGATACCAGTTAGGGCGCATGCAGGTAAACATCATTGTTCCCGTCCTTTCGGATAAATTTTTAGCAGGATACCATAAAAATGGAAGGGTGTCAACCCCTTCCGGAGAGATTTTGCAGGAAAAGTTGCAAAATATTTTGGGATAGGAAAGCGGGGAGGAGCCTTTTTGAAAAAAGCCCCCTCCCCGAACCCCTCTACTAGCAGGGATAGCATTCCTTAAAAATTAATAAGAATCCTTTCAAAACAAAACTGTATACATTTTATGTGTACAAATTGTAGCACATCTAAAAAATGTATGATAAAATCAAGCAAAACTGTAATTTAAAGGAGGGCTTTCAATGAGTAATTTTGATTGGGTCATTTCATATATCGACAATCTTTTATCATCCGGTAATCGAGAGACGGACCAGGCAACTTTAATAAGGAGCAAACTTGAGTATATAAATATCCCATTCTATAAATATTGCTTTATACAGCAAGATGAAAATCGGACCGCCGATACAGTGGACTATTCAATTCAAAACTTCGAGAACGATCTTCTCTTTTTCCAAGACCCTAGTAAATTTAATGATCCCTTCGATTGTTTTTTGGGCTTCTCATCATCTCAAATGATTAGGGATCTATTAACAGTGGAGCTTAAGCGTCGGGAAGGAAATTCAGCAGATTTTATTGAGGCTATTAAGGGCTTCTTTTCAGATGGACTGTTTGAAGAACCTTCAGTTGACTTAGTTGACTCATTACTTGATAATGAAAACGTTCGAAGCCTATTAATAGAAATACTTACAAATTCGTTTGGCGAAGATAACAAATATATCATTAATGCAC
>JAEWAH010000117.1 GCA_023391725.1 Bacillota bacterium
GCCCCCGCCTGATCGTCGCGGACGAACCCACCACTGCATTGGATGTTACCATCCAGGCCCAAATACTGGACCTTTTGCGGGAACTAAAAGATAAGATCAACTCCAGCATCATGCTCATCACCCACGACCTGGGCGTCATTGCCGAAATGGCCGATTACGTGGTGGTCATGTATGCCGGGCGTGTTATCGAGAAGGGCACCGCCCAGGAAGTGTTCTTAAACCCCAGCCATCCCTACACTGTGGGATTGATGGCTTCCAAGCCTGTTGTCAACAAGTTTGTTGACAGGCTCTACAGCATCCCCGGCTCCGTGCCTAACCCCATCAATATGCCCAACTACTGCTACTTCAAGGATCGGTGCGACCGCTGCACCGAAAAATGCAAAGGGGTGTATCCCAGCCAGATCCAGTTGTCCCCAACGCATTGGGTGAATTGCTATCTGTATGAAGACGCCCAATGGACGCAGGAGAAATGATATGGAAAATCAAGAATATATTCTGCAAGTTAAAAACCTTGTCAAGCATTTCCCCATCAAGGCGGGGCTGTTTGGCCGCGTAGTAGGCCATGTGCGGGCTATTGACGGCATCAGCTTCAGCATTAAGAAGGGGACCACCATGGGGCTTGTGGGCGAATCCGGCTGCGGCAAGACCACCGTGGGCAAGACCGTGCTGCGCCTGAACGACAAGACCGGCGGCGAAGTTCTCTTTGGCGGCCGCGAAGTGCACTCCTTGAACAAAGAAGATCTGCGCGCACTGCGCCCGCATATGCAGATCATCTTCCAGGACCCCTATTCCAGCCTTTCCCCGAGGCTCCCGGTAGGTGAGATCATCGGCGAGGCCGTGCGTGAGCACCATCTCGTCCCCGAAAACGAGCTGGATGCCTACATCACCAAGATCATGAAATCCTGCGGCCTGCAGGAATACCATAAGGACCGCTATCCCCACGAATTTTCCGGCGGGCAGCGCCAGCGCATCTGCATCGCCCGGGCGTTGGCATTGAATCCTGATTTCATCGTCTGCGACGAGCCCGTTTCCGCGCTTGACGTATCCATTCAGGCGCAGATCATCAATCTCCTGGAGGAGCTGCAAAAGGAGTACGGGCTGACGTACCTGTTCATCTCCCATGACCTGTCGGTGGTGCAGCACATTTCAGATACCGTGGGCGTCATGTACCTTGGGAATATGGTGGAGTACGCCGGGAAGAAGGAGATCTTCGCAAATCCCCTGCACCCCTACACCCAGGCGTTGTTCAGCGCCATCCCCGTACCCGATCCCACGGCGAAAATGAACCGCATCATCCTGGAAGGCAACATCCCCTCCCCCGCCAATCCCCCTTCCGGCTGTAAATTCCATACCCGGTGCAAGCACTGCATGGAAATCTGCAAAAAGGAAGTGCCTCAAAACCTGGATATGGGCGAAGGGCATTTTGTCTGCTGCCATCTGTATAACAATAAAGGGAAGCCTGCCGAAGCAGAAGCTTCTCAAGTGCCTGCCCAGAAGGTATGAGCTATGAAGAAGAAAAAAGAAGAATGGGTGGATGACGGACGGACCATCGTTTCCATGGACGTTCCGGGCATACCCGGGCGGCGCAGGGCGCCTGCCTTATCTGCCGCGCAGGAGCGCATCCCCATCCCCACCATGGACCGCCGCGAGACAAGGCGCTATATCTTCGCCGCCACCGGTGCGGGGCTTCTGGTCGCGCTGGTGATGATCGCGGTGATGGTGCTGGTGGTGCTGTTTACGCAGTATGTTTGGTTGAAGTAAGATATAAAAGCGACGCGCACAGGCGCGTCGCTTTTTGATTTTGTGCAAGGAGCTAATGGCCTTGCCTTCCCCTTTAGGGGAAGGTGCCGACGAAGGAGGCGGATGAGGTGTTCGATAGCATTACCAGGACTACCACCCTCTATTTAACCCTCATCAGTCGGCTACGCCGCGAGCTTCCCCTAAAGGGGAAGCCAAGATACCCAGCAATCTTGGATGATCCGAGAAACACCTCATCCGCATCATCCCTTCGATGCTAAAAGTGTTCCTCCGTGCGCACTCTCCGAAGTTCACTTCGGCGCACGCCGCCTTCCCACTCCCGCCGCTCCTTGTCTGTTTCCAGTTCAAGGGGCGGGACCGGAGTGGGTTTTTGATTTTCATCCAGCGCCACAAGCGTAAGGTACGCCCGGTTCACCCGCTGACGTGCTCCGTTTAGCGCCTCCACAAAGGTGTCAACCCTAACTTCCATGCTGGTGCGGCCTACATAGGTGATATACCCCGTCATGACGACAGTATCGTTCAATCGTGCCGGGGCCTGGAATTCCAGCCTGTCCACGGCTGCGGTAGTCACTTCATGGCCGGAATGGCGGCGCGCGACCACAGCAGCCACCACGTCGATCCAGGCCATCAGCCTGCCGCCAAACAGGCGGTTGTAGCCATTGATATCCTCCGGCAGCACAATATGCACTTGTTCCGTGCGGGAATCAGAGACTCTCTTGGGCGTTATCGTAGTCATGGTTTCCTCCCGTACTCGTATGAATGAAGAATCTTTACGCCTCCAAAGCGGCAAAACATTTTTGCGCTACGTTTTAAGATTCTGAGTTATTATCAAGCAACGGCTGGCAAAGGGACAAAAGCGCCCGCTTTTGCGGCATCGTATGCAAGGCAAACTGGTCTGGGTATGTAGCGATCAGCCGCCGGAAAAGCCCTGTATCCCCCATCTCTCCTTCCGATGCCGGGGCAAGCGCCGTGGACACATCCATCAGCCACCCGATTCTTCCCTTTGGCACCACCAGCAGGCTTGTGTCGGGCTGCCCATCCACCTGCGCCAGATGGATCCTGTTGTCCGCCAGCTTGTCCCACAAAAAGACCGCCCGCGGATACAGGGGATGCTTCAAATAATCCATGTCGATCCAGCCGTAGTGGGAATGGGCAGGGAATTGCCTGGCCGCGTGGGCGATGAACTGCGCCTTCTGCCTTTCGAAGGCCTCCTGTCCATCCTGCAGATTCCGCTGTTCCCACCTGGCATCATACGTATTGGGCAGGATCTTCTGCAGCCTTTTCACCAGCTCCTGGGAGCAATAGCAGCAAAGGGAGAGGCGCGTAAGCTCCGCCAGATTGGCAAACTGCGAAAGATAGGCGCCCTCCGGGATATCTGGCGGGAAAACATCCATGGCGGTGGCCAGCATCACCCGGGCGATGGGCGTCTCCCGCCGCCTGCGCAAAATTTGCCGGAATCCCTCGGCCATGGATAGCTGCACGGGATAGCGCATATCCGGGGTGTAGATCCCCAAATAGCTTTGCGCGCATACCTCCCGCTTTTCAAAGCTTAAGCCTCTGGCCTGTTCGAACTTTTTGAGGGCACCGGCCAGGTCGCCCGCCGGCTTGTCCCGCTCCTCAAATTCGTAGGGCTCTATGCGGCAGGCCAGATTCTCATTCAGGGTCATCGCCCGAAAGCCTTCTTGGAAAGCGTGCAAGGAAAGCGCCAGCACGTCCACCCCATTCCAGCGGGATTCCTGCGCCAGAACCATCCATTCCCCTGCCCCGAAAACAAGGTCCGGGCATAAAAACGCCGCGCGCACCGGGCGCAGCGCATTCTTGATCTCCATTCCCGCCGACAGCTGCAGCCTTCCATCGCGGCTGAACCCTTTGGCGGCCACCGTTCTGGGCGTTCCGTCTTCTGTAAG
>JAEWAH010000176.1 GCA_023391725.1 Bacillota bacterium
CCCTCGTCGAATGTGAGGACCTTAAAATATTTATTGTGAGGGATGCTTATGCGCACAAAACCGCTGATTGGCGTCACTGTAAATATAGCCAAAGAGAATTCAAGGCTGAGCATCGCCGGTACTTATATGGAAGGACTTTTTGCCTGCGGCGCTTTCCCCGTATTGCTGCCCATCACCGGGGATGACGACCTGTGGCGGCAAGCCGCTCTGGAACTGGACGGCTTTCTGTTCTCCGGCGGCGTGGATATTGATGCCAGATTTTTTGGCGAAGAAACGCTGCAATGCTGTGGAGAGGTAAGCCCCGCAAGGGACAAGATGGAGCTGGACCTTTTGAAGGCCGTTCTGCCTTCTAAAAAGCCAGTCTTTGGGATATGCAGGGGCGTGCAGCTGATGAACATAGGTTTGGGCGGAACGATATATCAGGATATCAACGCGCAAGGCGGCCAGCCTATCCCCATGCAGCACCGGCAGAATGCCCCGGAACACCTCCCTTCCCATGACGTGTATATAGAGGAAGGAAGCCTTCTTCACCGCATTGTGAAAACAACACGCCTTCCGGTAAACTCTCTGCATCATCAGGCGGTGAAGGACTGCGCGCCGGGGCTTTGCGCCGTGGCAAAGGCAAGCACCGGCCTTATTGAAGCCCTGGAAAAAAAGGATCATCCTTTCTTTCTGGGCGTGCAGTGGCATCCTGAAATGATGTGGCCTTATAATACACAAGCAAAAGCCATTTTGCAATCCTTTGTCGATGCCTGCGCACCGGGAAGCGTGGCCATCTGATCCGCTTCAAGATGTCTCCTTTCATTTGCAAGTAAAGGACAATAAAAATGCATTTCATCCCTTGACATCCCCTATCATGGGCTGTATGCTTTATACAGTCAATGCCGTGATTCGGCACAGGTTTGTTGTATCCCACAGGTAATTTTCAGGAGGAGGGCGTTCCATGAAGAAACTTCTCGCGTTTGCCTTGTGTTTGGCCCTGATGTGTACCGTGTCTGCGGTAAGCATTGCGGAAGAACCGGCAGTCTACCGTACCCTGTACGCTTCCGAGGTCTCCACATTGAACTATCTGATCACCGGCACCCAATGGGACCAGACCTTTGGTGCAAACGTTGTCGATTCCCTGGTGGAATATGACCAGTTTGGCCATTTGATCCCCGGCTTGGCCACGACCTGGGAGACGTCCGAAGACGGCCTCACCTGGACCTTCCACCTGCGCAACGGCGTCAAGTGGTATGACTACCAGGGAACCGAAGTGGCGGAACTCACTGCCAATGACTTTGTGGCTGCCGCTAAGTATGTGCTGACCGCCGCCAATGCCAGCGCTACCGAAGGCCAGATGGAGATCGTTCAGAATGCTGCGGAATACTACGCCGGCACCGTTACCGATTTTACCCAGGTAGGCGTCAAGGCGCTGGATGATTACACCCTCCAGTATACCCTTGTAAGGCCCGTCCCCTACTTCCTCAGCTGTCTGACCTACGTGTGCTATCTGCCCGCCTATGGCCCGCAGCTGGATGAGCTGGGCCCGGATTTCGGCACTTCCAACGACAAGATGTACTACAGCGGCGCTTTCATCCTCTCCGAGTTTGAGCCGCAGGTAAAGCACACCCTTGTAAAGAACACCAACAACTGGGATGCCGACAAGATCTACATCGACCGCATCGAGGATATCTACAACGCGGAATCCGCAACCTTGGCGCCCACCATGGCGCTTCGCGGCGAAGTGGACTATGCGCTTTTGAGCACCGATATCATTGATGACTGGAAGGCCAACAATCCTCAATACATCAGCCGTGGCCGGGTCGTGCCCGACTATTCCTACTTCTATTGCTTCAACTTTGATCCCAAGTACGACGCGGAGTATGGCCCTGAAAACTGGCTCCTTGCTGTGAACAACGCCAATTTCCGCCATTCCATCATGAGTGCCTTCGACAGGCTCTACAGCATGGTTGCGCTGTCCCCCGACGACACAGCCTCCGTTGTTCAGAACACGATTACCCCCCAGGCCTTCGCCTCCGTGAATGGCGTGGACTTCTCCGCCCTGCCCGCCTTTGCATCCACGAAGGAAAACTTCTTCAACAAGGACAAGGCCCTGGAATACAAAGCCAAGGCTGTTGAAGAACTCACCGCCGCCGGCGCCACCTTCCCCATCAAGATGGTGCTCACCTACCGCAGCGATGACAAGGATTGGGAGAAAGAGTATATCCTGCTCAAGCAGCAGTTGGAAGGCGTGCTGGGCTCCGATTATATCGAGTGCGTCCTCTTCCCCGGCTCCACCGAATCCTTCCTCACCGTTACCCGCCGCGCAGGTGTCTACTCCTTCATGCGCTGCAACTGGGGCGCGGACTACCAGGATCCCGAGACCTGGACCGATCCCTTCGCCATCAAAAAGGATGAGGCTGGCGCCATCGTCGGCAACAGCTACAACAAGATGGATCTGATGCTGAACAGCAATTTCGCCGACACCAAGGCTACCCTGGAAAAGTACTATGCCGCCGTGGATGAGGCCAAGGCTGAAGTGAAGGACATGCAGGCGCGCTTTGACAAGTTTGCTGCTGCGGAAGCCATCCTCATCGACAACGCTTTGGTTGTTCCCTACTATATCACCCCCGCCGAATACCAAGTGACCAAGCTGAACCTCTTTGAGGGCCAGTTCGCCTCCTTTGGTATCTCCACCCTGCGCTACAAAGGGCAAAAGCTCTATGACCACTTCATCACCCCGGAAGAATACGACTCCTTCCACCAGGCCTGGCTGGACGGCTTGAGCAAGTGATAGCCGGTCTCGTCCCAGGGCGCAAATGAAAAAATCGCGGGAGGAACCCCGTAAAAAGGGGTTCCTCCCGCGTCGTAACGAAAAAAGCGCCTGCATCTTCTTCAAAGGGGTTCGATGACATGCTAAAGTATCTTGGAAAACGCTTTCTGCGTTCCTTCCTAACCCTGTTCCTAATCCTGGCCATTACCTTCATCCTGCTTCGGCAGATGCCCATCGCAGGGTATTTTTCCAATTTTGATAAACTTTCAGATGCGCAAATTGCCAATGGCCTCAAGCAGCTGGGGCTGGACCAGCCTTTGCATATCCAGCTTTTCAACTTTTTCAAAAATCTCATTCTCCATTTTGATTTGGGAATTTCAAAGGTTTACCGCAACAATGTGCCTGTCGCCGATATCTTGGCGCCCAAGATCCCCATTTCCATTCAGCTGGGCGCCATGTCGATCCTGTTTTCCATGCTGGTAGGGCTGCCCATGGGCACGCTCATGGCCAAGTACAAAGGAAAACTGTTCGACCATGTTGGGACAGGTTTTATCGTGCTTATCGAAGCAGTTCCTGCGGCTGTGTATTACTTGCTTTTGCAGCTGTACGGAACGGAGCTTTTTCATATCAAGATGCTATTTGACGCAAAAAGCTTTTCTTCGTGGGTCCTTCCTGTTATTTCGATGTCCCTGGGCAACATCGCCTATTACGCCATGTGGCTTCGCCGCTACATGGTGGATGAGAGCCGCAAGGATTATGTAATGTTGGCCAGGATCAAGGGCGTGTCCGGCAACAAGATCATGTTCCGGCACATCTTCCGTAACGCCTTTGTACCCATGGCCCACTACCTGCCCCCCTCGTTTTTGAACACGGAG
>JAEWAH010000174.1 GCA_023391725.1 Bacillota bacterium
CCATAGGAGACATGACAGCCGGCCTTTTCCAGATGCTTTCCCCACTGGATGTTGTTCTCTTCATCAAAGCGGGCCTTGACTTCCAAAAGCGCCGTTACCTGCTTGCCGGCAAGGGCCGCCCGGGCCAGGGCCGCTACGATAGGCGAATGGCCGCTGACGCGGTAGAGCGTCTGCTTGATGGCCAGCACATTGGGGTCTTGGGCCGCCTCCTCCACGAAGCGCAGCACGGGATCAAAACTGTCGTAAGGGTGGTAAAGAAAGATATCCTGGCGCCGGATGGCATCAAAGATGGATCCTTCACGGGGAAGTTCCGCCGGGGTCCGGGACTCGAAGGAAGGGTATTTGCAGCTTTCAAAACCCGGCAGGCCGTACAGCTGCTTGAGCAGAAAGTCTAGGTTGATAGGCCCGTGAATCCTATAGATCTCTTGCTCTTCTACCTGGAAAGCATCCTGCAGAAGCGCCAGCATCTGCTCGTCCATCACGGGGTCTATTTCCAAGCGGATCACCGCGCCGGATTTGCGCTTTTTCAGGCTTTTTTCAATGGCGGCCAGCAGGTCGCTGGCCTCCTCCTCGTCAAACTCAAGGTCGGCGTTACGGGTAATGCGGTAGGGGTGGCAGGCAAGCAGCTTGCGCCCCGGGAACAGCAAGGACAGGAATCGCTTGATGACCTCCTCCATCAGAAGGAAGCTTGTCCCCTCCCCGTCGCCGGGAAGGACCACCGCCCTGGGAAGGATGGATGGCGCCTGCACCGTTGCAAACTCTACCCTTTTTCCGGACCGGCTCTCTAAAAAGATCCCAAGGTTCAGGCTGCGGCTTGAGAGCAGCGGGAATTTATCGCTGCCTTCCACCGCCATGGGGGTCAGCGCAGGAAAGACCTCGTTGCGAAAATAGGTCTCCACCCATTCCATCTGGGAAGCCGTCAGCTGTTTCCAGGAAAGCGGGGAAAGGCCCGCTTTTTGAAGATCCGGTAAAAGCTCGTGCTTGTAGATCCTGTATTGCTCCTGCACCATCAGCCGGACGTGAAGGGCGATCTGCCGAAGCTGCTCCTTGGGCTTAAGTCCTGCGGGGTCCGGCTGCTTCCAGCCCGCCCGGACCTGGTCCCTTACGGAAGCCACGCGGATCATAAAGAATTCATCCAGGTTCGTGGAGACGATGGACAGAAACTTCATCCGCTCAAAAACGGGATTGTCCGGCCGCGTGGCCTCCGAAAGCACCCGGCGGTTAAAGGCGAGCCAGCTCAGTTCCCGGTTGATATACAGTTCCGGCGCAATAAGCGGGCCAACGCTTTGCGGCATGCAGCCATCTCCTCCTAGGTGGTTTTATTCAGTATACCATATTTCTACAGGCGGAACACTTCTTTTTGGCATTTTAAAGAAGAAAAGGGCGGGGAGCACTTGCTTCCCCGCCACAAAATGACGCGATCATTTTATCAGCGTGAAGCCTTGTCTTCCACTCTGATCATGCTTTGACACTCCACGATGGCGGGATCCAGTTCACGCAGGGCAGAGAGCATCGCCTGTTCCCGGGCCTTGTGGGTGATGAAGATGAGCGGCACGCGGCCATTTTCCATGGACTCCTTTTGCATCATGGAAGCGATGGACACGCCTCGCCTGCCAAAGCACCCGGCCACCTGGCTCAAAACACCCGGTGCGTCGATGGCGGCCATGCGGATGAAGTATTCGCTCTCCCAGTCCTCGCTGAAAGTAATGGTTTTGGGAGGATGGACCTCGTTGATGAAGGTGGGGTGGGCATGAATGCCGTGAGTAGCAGCATGGATGAGGTCGCTGACAACGGCGCTGGCAGTGGGCATATCTCCCGCGCCCCGGCCCTGCAGGATCATTTCCCGGCAGGCGTGGCCGTACAGATAGACCGCGTTGAAAGACCCGCTCACGGAGGCCAGGGGGTGGTTTTCGGGGACGAAGGTGGGGTGTACCCTGGCTTCCACGACCATGCCGTCCCGCTTTGCGATGGCCAGGAGCTTCAATACGTACCCCATCTCCTTGCCGCAGGCGATGTCCATGGCCGATATTTTCGTGATCCCCTCGCAGTGCACCTTATCAAAGGGCACCCGGGCATGAAAAGCCAGGGAGGCCATGATGGACAGCTTGTAAGCCGCGTCCAGTCCCTCCACGTCGGAGGCGGGGTCGGGCTCGGCAAGCCCCAGGCGCTGTGCGTCGTACAGCACGGCCTCATAGGTTTCTCCGTTGGAGCTCATGCGGCTTAAAATATAGTTGGTGGTGCCGTTGACAATGCCCATGAGCCGCGTGACGCGGTTGGCCTGCAGCGACTCGGTGAGGGTGTGGATGATGGGGATGGCGCCGCAGACACTGGCCTCGTAGTAAAGGCCCACGCCGTTTTGCTGGGCGGCTTTTTGCAGTTCCGGCCAGTGCAGCGCCACGGCCATCTTGTTGGCCGTGACCACCGTTTTCTTGTTTTGAAGCGCGCGAAGCATGTAGGCCGTGGCGGGCTGCTCACCGCCCATGGATTCCACCACCAGGCTGATCTCCGGGTCGCCCAGGACCTGGTCGGGATCGGTGGTGAGCAGATTTTTGGGCACATCGGCGTTGCGTGATTTATTCACATCCCGCACCAACACCTTTTTCACCACGATGGTCAGATCGTTGCGATGGGCCATCTCCTGGGCAAAGCCGCGCAGCAGTTCCCACACGCCGCAGCCCACGTTGCCGCAGCCCAAGAATCCCACGGTGACCGTTTTCATTTCTCTCTCCCCTACACGTTTCTTTCATAGATCAGGCGCAGACCCTTTAAGGTCAGCAGCCCGTCCAGCTTGTCGATCTCCTTGGACTCCGGGGAAATGAGCCTTGCCAGCCCGCCGGTGGCCACCACATAGGCTTTGTCGTTGCCGATTTCCTGCTTCATCTTGCGGATGATATAGTTCACCTGGCCTACGTAGCCGTAGAACAAGCCGGCCTGCAGGTTATGCACGGTGGTTCGGCCAATGATGGATTCGGGGCGGACCAGTTCGAACCTGGGCAGCTTGGCCGCGCCGCTCACCAGCGCCTCGCTGGCCAGCTTGATGCCCGGGCAGATGCAGCCGCCCAGGAACGCGGCTTTCTCATTCACCACCCCAAAGGTGGTGGCTGTGCCAAAATCGATGAAGATGCAGGGGCCGCCATACTGTTCATATGCCGCCACCGCATTGGCGATGCGGTCACTCCCCAGCTCCCGGGGGTTTTCATACTTGATGTTGATGCCAGTTTTAATGCCCGGCTCCACGAAAACCGGTTCCTTGTGGAAGTAGTTCTGGCACATGTGTTCCAG
>JAEWAH010000088.1 GCA_023391725.1 Bacillota bacterium
ACACCACTGTGCGCATCTCCACCGCCGCGGGCGTCGTGTCCGACAAGCCCCAATATTTCTTCCTGGAGCGGTACATGGCCTCCTTCATCAAGGAAATGAAGTCCTTCATCGCCGCTATTGTGAACGACACCCCCGTGCCCGTGAACGTGGATGACGGCCTCTCCCCGGTGGTGCTGGCTATGGCCGCCAAGAAATCCTGGCTGGAGCATAGGCCCGTGACCGTGAAAGAAATTTTGGAGGCGGCCCATGTCTGATATCCGCAGGGCGTTAGGCGCCCACGCTTTTGGCTACACCGAAATCAGCGCCATCGGCGGGATAAACGGCGATATGCTCATGGATTACGGCGTACTGCGCCTCAAAAACGGCCAGACCTTCACCGATGATCGTCCTTTAGAGAAGGCGTACCTGCTGGTGTATGGAGAAATCGTCATCAAAGCAGGCCCGGAAGAGAAAACCTTCTCCCGCGCCAACTGCTTTGATGCGGGGCCGTATGTGCTGCATGTGGATAAAAACACCTCCGTGTCCATCCATGCTACCGCCGACGACAGCGAAATCTGCGTCATGCGCACGGATAACGAAACGGCCTTTCCCACGGAGTGGTACTTCCCTGAAAACACCGCCGACGAGTACCGGGGCGCGGGGCTGATGGGGGAGACCTCCACCCGCATCGTGCGCACGGTGTTCGACAAGACCAACGCGCCATTATCAAATTTGGTGCTGGGCGAAGTGATCGGCTTCCCCGGAAAGTGGTCCAGCTATCCGCCCCACCACCATCCCCAGCCGGAGATTTATTATTACAAGTCTAACCCCGAGAACGGCTTTGGCTACGCGGAGCTGGGGGAAAACGTGGTGAAGGTCCACACCAATGATACGGTGTTCATAAGGCCCGGCCTCACGCATCCCCACTGCACCCCGCCGGGATACGCCCTGTGGTATCTTTGGGTGATCCGCCATTTGGATACCGCGCCCTACATTACCCCGACCTTTGTGCCCGAGCATACCTGGGTACAGGAAAAAGACGCGAAGTACTGGCCCGAGAGGAAGGGAATTTGAGATGGAACGCATCCGCTTGACCATGGCCCAGGCGCTTGTCCGCTTTCTGGATAACCAATATGTAGAGCTGGACGGCGAGGAAACGAAGTTCGTCAATAACATTTTCGGTGTGTTCGGCCATGGCTGCGTTGTGGGCGTGGGCCAAGCGCTTAATCAGGGCGGCCACCACATCCGCTTCCTGCAAGGCAAGAATGAGCAGAACATGGCATTGGCTGCCATGGCCTTTGCCAAGCAGAAGAACCGCCGGGAGATCATCCCCTGCGTGTCCAGCATCGGGCCGGGCGCCATGAACATGGTCACCGCCGCCGGCTGCGCCACTGCCAACCGCATCCCGCTTTTGCTGCTGCCCGGCGATACATTTGCCTGCCGCCAGCCGGACCCGGTTTTGCAGCAGGCGGAGTTCTTCGACAGCTTTTCTACCACGGTGACGGATGCCTTTAAAGGTGTTTGCCACTACTGGGACCGCATCCAGCGCCCGGAGCAATTGATGACTGCCGCCGTCCACGCCATGCGGGTGCTTACCGACCCGGCGGATACCGGGGCTGTGTGCCTGGCTATGCCCCAGGACGTGGAGGGCGAGGCCTACGATTATCCGGTGGACTTTTTCAAGCGCCGGGTGTGGCATCTGGATAGGCGGCCCCTGTCTGAAAGCCAGCTTGACCGGGCGGTGGAAATCATCAAAAAGGCCAAGCGTCCCATCGCAATCTGCGGCGGCGGTGTGCGTTACAGCGAGGCCGGGGAAGCTTTGCGCGCCTTTTGCGAACGGGCCAATATTCCCTTTGGCGAGACTCAGGCGGGCAAAGGCGTGATTGATTGGAATCATCCCTTGAACCTGGGCGGCATTGGCGTCACCGGGGGCAAGGCCGCCAACGTCATCGCCAAGGATGCGGACCTGATCATTGCCGTGGGCACGCGGCTTACCGACTTCACCACCTGCTCCAAGTGGCTCTTCCCGGAGGCGCAGGTGTTATCCATCAACATCTGCCCCTTTGACGCGGTGAAGATGGAGGGCGAGCCCATCCTGGCCGACGCCAGGGAAGCTTTGTCCACACTGACTGTTGCGCTGGCTGGATACAAAACCGCCTATAAGAAGGAAATTGCAGAGGCAAAGGCCGACTGGGACGGTATCGTGGACGGTTTCTATGCCCAGGATCGCAAGGAGGGCCTTTCCCAGACAAGGGCGCTGGGTGAGATCAACCGCTTTATGGGAAAGACCGACATCGCCGTGGGCTCCGCCGGGAGCCTGCCCGGAGATATGCAGCGGCTGTGGCGCGCGGGCGATCCCTGCACCTACCATATGGAATACGGGTTTTCCAACATGGGGTATGAAATCAATGGCGCCGTGGGTGTGAAGCTGGCCTGCCCGGACAAGGAAGTGTACGCCTTCTTTGGCGATGGCACGTACTTGATGGCCCACAGCGAGATGGTCACCGCATTGCAGGAAGGGCTCCGCGTCCACTTCTGCCTGTTTGACAACTCCGGCTGGGGATGCATTGAGAACCTGCAAAACAACCAGGGCAACGATACCTTTGGGACGGTGTTTAGGTACAGGGATCAAAAGACCGGGGAACATGGTGGCCCCATCATGCAGATGGACTTTGCTAAAAGTGCCGAGGCGTACGGGTTGAAGGCGTATACGGTCAGGAATGTGAAGGAATTACGGGACGCGCTGGAAGATGGACGCAAGCAGACGAGGCCTGTATTGTACGATATTAAGGTGCTGCCGGGCTCCATGACGCCGGGATTTGAAAGCTGGTGGCGCGTGGGCGTGGCTGAGGTCTCCACCCAGGAACGGGTGCAGGCGGCGTATCGGGACATGCGGGAGCATGTGAAGGATACGAGGGATTTGTGAGGCGGATCAACCACCCCGGCGCTGCGCGCCACCCCTCCTCTGGAGGGGAATGAAACGGCGCCGCCCAACCGAATCCTCTCCAGAGGAGGGGTGGACGGCGAAGCCGGACGGGGTGGTTGACACTGACATGCGGAATTGCGCCCGCAAATTGCATAATCAATTTAGGGACATACCCTACGACAAGGAGGCACCCCTATGCTGGACCCCAAGAAAGTCAAGCTGGCCATCGCGCCCATCGGCTGGACGAACGATGATCTGCCCGACCTGGGCGGCGAAAACACCTTTGAACAGTGCGTCAGCGAAATGGCGCTGGCAGGATTCAAAGGAAGCGAGATCGGCAACAAGTACCCCAAGGACCCGGCGGTATTGAAGCACTATCTGGATGTGCGGGGGCTGCAAATTTGCAACGCCTGGTTTTCCAGCCTGTTCACCAGCGATCCCTATGAGGTGACGAAAGAAGCCTTCATCGCCCACCGGGACCGTTTGAACGCCTTGGGCGCCAAGATCATCGGCGCCAGCGAGCAGGGGAATTCCATCCAGGGAAAGCCGCTGAACATCTTCGGGCCGGATAAGCCTGTGTACACAAAAGAGCAATGGGAAGCCGTCGCCGAAGGGTATAATAAGCTGGGGCAGCTGGCAAGGGATGTTGGCATGACCCTCACCATCCACCACCACATGGGCACGGGCATCCAGACGGCGGAGGAGATCGACACCCTCATGGCCATGACGGACCCGAATCTTGTCTACCTGCTCTTTGATTCCGGCCACTTGACCTTTGCTGGGATCGATCCCCTACCCATCCTCAAAAAGTACGTAAGCCGCATCCGCCACGTGCATTTGAAGGACGTGCGCCAAAGCATCCGCGCCCAGGCGGAAAAAGAAGGCTGGAGCTTCCTCACCGCTGTCCGGGCCGGGGTGTTCACTGTGCCGGGGGATGGGGACGTCGATTTTGCGCCCATCTTCGACGTTCTTGAAAAAGAAGGCTACGAAGGCTGGGTCGTGGTGGAAGCCGAGCAGGACCCCGCCAAGGCGAACCCCTTCGAGTACGCGGTGAAGGCCCGGCGCTACATCCGGGAGAAGACCGGGTTATAACCGACAATCATAACGCCTTTTTTCCTGCTTAATGTGCTTAATGCGGCGTCCCCGGCTGGAAGGATCTCCGCCGGGGACGTTGCGTTATCTATTTTCCGTTAGGCGGTTTTACAGCCGGAAGGAGGCGGGGCGCCCCGTGCCGAATAAGATGCAGACATTGATGGTGAAGAATCGGGGGAACTGAATTGGGTATCCGAAAAGTGCACGTGGTTTTCAAAACGCACCTGGACATCGGTTTT
Organism: Bacillota bacterium; assembly: GCA_023391725.1. Lineage (GTDB taxonomy): Bacteria > Bacillota > Clostridia > Christensenellales > Aristaeellaceae > JAEWAH01. The sequence continues at coordinate 4,237 of JAEWAH010000088.1, forward strand.
ACGGACCTTGCCCGGCCCGTTGTGGACCACTACCTGGAAAAATATATCCCGGCGGCCATTGCCTGCGCGGAAAGTGTGAACCAGCCGGACCGGCCGCCCATGTTCGTATGGACGGTAGGGGCGTATTTGATCGACCTTGCGCTGCGGGTCTATCCCAAGGAAAGGCGGGACGCGCTGGATAAGGCAGTGCGCCGTGGATATATCACCTACCATGCCCTCCCCTTTACCACCCACTCGGAGCTATGCACCCCCTCTTTGTTTGAGGCGGGGCTTGGTATCGCCGCGCGGCTGGACAGGCTGTACGGCCGCAAAACCATCGCGGCCAAAATGTCGGATGTGCCGGGGCATACCATGGGCATCATCGCGCCCATGGCGCAAAGGGGCATCGAGTACCTGCACATCGGCATTAATGGCGTGGCAGGGATGCCTAAAGTGCCGCCCATCTTCGTGTGGGAAAACGCCGCGGGACAGTCCCTTATCGTCAACTACTGCCGCAGCTACGGCGGGATCACCGAGGTCCCGGGCCATGACGAGGCGCTGTGCTTTTTGCACAGCGAGGACAACATGGGCCCGCCCTCCCGGGAGCATCTTGAAAAAGAGTTTGAAACGCTTCGGGCGCGGTACCCTGAAGCTGAGATTTGCGCCTCCACCCTGAATGATTACGCTGCGGGATTGCGGCGTATCCGCGGAGAACTGCCCGTTATCCGGGAGGAGATCGGCGATACATGGATCCACGGCGTGGGGTCGGACCCAAAGAAAGTATCGGCGCTCCGTGCCCTTTTGCGCCTGGACGCTGCGTGGATGGAGGACTGGACTTGGGAGAAAGAGGACCACATCCTGTCTGACGGACGCAGCCTGCGGGAAGCCTTTTTGGAGGAATTGCTGCTGATCTGCGAGCACACCTGGGGATTAGACGCAAAGAAATACCTGGCAGACTATGTAAACTGGAACAGGCGCGATTTTGATAAGGCCAGAAAGGCCGATCTTTTGAAAGACGAATACGGGCAGGCGCCGGGATGCCCCGAATGCAATGAGTACTTTGATTTTGCCAAGGCGGAATTTTCGCACCTGCCCCCGGCGGGCCTCACCTGGGAGAAGCGCTCCTATTCCTTTTTTGAATCGTCCCATGAGGAGCAGCGGCAGTATTTAACTCTGGCGGCCAATCTGCTTCCCAATCCCATGAAGGAAAAGGCGCTGGCGGTGATATTAAGGCCGGAGACCGCGCTGCTTAAGGCACCTATCAAAAGCGCCGCGGGGCAGGATGAGGCCCAACTCAGCGGGGCGTGCGTGAGCGGTATCAAGATCAATTATCAGCAGGATGGGAGTATATCGCTCATCCCTAATGGGAGCGCGGGGCCGGGGCTTTTCATTGGCGGGGCGGAGTATCAGGAAGTGGGCCAGGAAGCCTACCGGCGCTTTGGCGAGCGGTTCCTTTGCAATCTTGACAAGCACAGGATTTGGGCCATCCCCGACAATTTCAAGCCCGGCCTTGAATCAAGCGACGCGCCTATGGAAAGCGTGACCCACAAACCTCAGATGGATACGTCCATGTGCTCCATCAGCGGATCGCTGCATTTTTCCGGCGTGTATCCAAAGGAGCCATCTCTAATGGCCGGATGCCCAGGGCGGTATGAGGCTGTCCTGTATCCCATGGGGGAAGGGAAGCTGCTTATGGAGATCTGGCTTCGGGATAAGCCTTTGAACCGCAAGCCGGAAGCGCTGTTCCTGCCCATCACATTCCCCGACGTGGCAAGGGTGGAGATTCAAAAGATAGGCACGTGGATCAACCCCAAGAATGTAATGGAAGGTGGCAACCAGCGCGTCCACGCGGTGCAAAAGATCCGCGTAACGGACCCGGAAGGGAACGGCTGGACTTTGGAGCCGCTGGATACGCCCCTGGTGGTGTTTGAAAAGCCCGAACTGCTGGACTTTTCCCTGCCCAAAACGTGGGACAAAATGTACCTGGCACTGTACAACAACCTGTGGGGCACCAACTTTAAGATGTGGTACGGGGAAGATATCCTTTCCCGGGTAATGATCACCTACGGGAAGGGAAAGGGTATGGGTGGCATGTAACGGCGGGTTGATTAACGGCGGCGCGCCCTACGGTCAACCACCCCGGCGCTTCGCGCCACCCCTCCTCTGGAGGGGAATGGACGGGCGCTTGCAGCGGCTACACCTCATCCGGCGCTAACGCGCCACCTTCCCCTCTGAAGGGGAAGGCTTTTGGTTGGCCGGTTTTGCGCAGCAGGAAGTCAACTGCTTGAGTTCAACATGAACCGCAACCTAAACCATCGTTTACTTAAGAGGAATGAATATGTTTAAGCCCGGGGAAGGATGGCAATCCTTCCCCGGGCCTATTTGAATTATGATGATAAGAGCTTGCCAATTTTCGGCGAAAAGATTAGCAATCAATAGAGGAACCGTCTCAATCGATCTTGGGCGCCCACACAAGGTCCATGCCAAAGCCGGGACGATCCGGGACGGTGAGAATGCCGTTTTGCATCGTGTACCCGCTGTAATCAACGCCTTCGGATTCGCCCAGCACCGCCTCGATCATGGGGATATGGAAGGGGTAGGCTGCGGCGATATGCGCGCAGTAATGGGTCTTGACTACCTGGCCCCAGGCGTGGGGGGAAGACAGCCAGCCTTTTTCCTCAAGCTGCTTCATCAGTTTGCGCCAGGCGGTGAAGCCATAGCCGCACACGTCGGGCTGCCATACATCCAGGAGGCCCTTGCCGGCCAAATCGAAAAGCAGGGGGATATCCGTCATGGATTCCCCATCGGCGATAAGCGTGCGGGGACGGTTAAGCAAAAGGTATTCCTTCAGCTGGCGGTTGTTGTTTTCCTCTTCCCTGAAGGGCTCCTCGAACCAGTACAGGGGTGTGTTGCCGATGCCTTCCAGGAAGGCGATGGCATCGTTTACGCTGTAGCCGTCGTTGGCATCCACCATCAGCGCCGCGTCCGGGAAGGCTTCGTGGATCTTCACGACTACTTCGATATCCCTTTTCAGTCCCGCGTCATGCTCCATCCATATGCTGCCCCGGCCGATCTTGATCTTCAGCGTCCGGTGGCCCAGGGCGTAGTCATAGGCGCAGTCTTCCAGCACCTTGCCGACCCCAAAGGGCTTATCTTCAGGGATGATGTCGTTCATGTAGATGGCCCCGTCATACACGGCGACTTTGGGCGCGGCGGTATTCTTGATTAATTTGCTGACAGGGACGCCCGCGATCTGCCCGGCCAGGTCGTGCAGCGGCAGGTCGAAGGCGGCCAGCTTCTCATCCAGGATGCCTGTATCGCAGGCAAACAGGGAGGTAAGGGGTTTTCCCTCCAGCAGGGAGACGGCTTCCCTGGCCTTCTCCAGCCTATCGCTGAGCGCTCCCCACCCGGTGGCGCCCTTGTTGGTGTACAGCTTGGCGGCGGTCACTTCCCCGCCGAAGCCGTGGTAGGAAAGGCGGGCGTTCTTGCCGTGGAGCCTGGGGTACCTGGCGCGGAAGCGGTAGAACTCCACCTTGTCGATCACATGGCCGGATAGTGCTTTCTGGTAGGACGAGGCGCTCATAAAAATTCCTCCTTGATGGTTGGTTGATGAATTGCTGACTACAGCGGGTGGCGTCATTGCGAGCGAAGCGAAGCAATCTATACGGAATCATTAGCTGGGCAGTTCTCTTTGGAATCCCTCCATCACTAACCAATCCTCAGTCTCGCTTCGCTCTACAGCTCCTTTCAAAAGGAGCCTGAATGGTCCCCCTCCCTTTAACAAGGGGGGCTCCCCCTTGCCTTCCCTTTAGGGTCTTCGCACCGTCCGTCGCTTCGCTAGGCCAGTGTTTCGCTCCATCGTTCCTCCGTCGCTCCAGGCTTCGGCTTCGGACGGTGCCGACAAAGGAGGCGGATGAGGGAACCGCTTACCCCTTCAGCGCGCCGATCATGACGCCCTTGATGAAGAACCTTTGCACAAAGGGGTAGGCGATCATCATGGGGATGCAGCTGAAAACGATTACGGAATACTTGATGGTCACGCCAAGTTTGGAGCTTTCGGAGTAAGAGCCGTCACCGGCATTCAGCTGGTTGGCCAGCAGGATATTGCGCAGAACCAGCTGCAGGCTTTGTTTATCAGAAGAGCGCAGGTAGATCAGCGCATCAAAATAATTGTTCCAATGCCCCACCGCGTAGTAAAGCCCCACTACGGCCAGGATGGGCATCGACAGGGGAAGCACCACGTTCAAAAGGAAGCGCGTGTCCCCGCAGCCGTCCAGGAAGGCCGCCTCCCGGAGGCTATCCGGGATGGAGGTCTGGAAGTACGTGCGCATGATGATCATGTTGGTAGTGATGACGGCGTTGGGCAGGATCAGGCCCCACAGCGTATCCACCATGTCCATGCTGTTTACAACCAGGTAGGTTGGGATCAGCCCGCCCTGGATGTACATGGTGATCACCACGAACAGCGTAATCAAGTTGCGGCCGGGCATCTCTTTGCGGGAAAGGGGATAGGCCAGCAGCGTGGTAAGGACCATATTGATGGTGGTGCCAACCAGAAGATAGATGCCGCTGTTTTTGAAGCCCAGCAGGATATCCTTGTTTTGGGCCAGCATCTCATAGCCTTTGAAGTTCAGCTCCACAGGCCACAGGTAGACCTTGCCCAGGGAGATGGCGTCGGAGGAGCTTAGTGACGCGCCCACCACGTACAAAAGGGGGTAGATCTCCACCAGCAGGATCAGAAAGCTGATGGCATACAAAATGTTCAGGAATGTTCTGTCGCGCCTTGTTTCTTTCAGCTGGACCGGGACGTAAAGGTCAGCCTTCTTCATCACCATAGGCTGGTCCCCCCCATCCGCCTGGCAAGCAGGTTCGCCGTGTACAAAAGGATGATATTGCAGCCTGAATTAAACAGGTTGATGGCGGTGGAATACGAGTAATTGCCGTTCAAAATGCCCTCCCGGTACACATAGGTGGAGATGACATCACTGGAGGCCATGTTGAGGGAATTTTGCATGAGCAGCACCTTTTCATATCCGATGTTCATGATCTGCCCGCAGCGCAGGAGCAGCATGATGGTGATGGTGCCCATGATGCTGGGGATGGAAATAAACCGAATTTTCTGGAACCGCGTGGCCCCATCGATGGTGGCCGCCTCATAAAGCGCCGGGTCGATGCTGGCCAGGGCGGCGATATACAGGATGGAATCCCAGCCCATGTTCTGCCACACGCCGGAGATAATGTACATGGGCTTGAAGGCCGCGGTGTTGGCGAAATAATTGGTGACGCCAAGCCCCAGACCCTTTAGGATCAGGTTATAGACCCCTGTGTTGGGGTTAAATATCAACTGCAAAATGCTGACCACCACCACCGGCGACAAAAAGTGCGGCACGTACGTTACGTTCTGCAAGACTTTTTTGTAGCGCTGGCGGGTCATTTCGTTAAGCATCAAGGCCAGCAGGATGGGCGTTGGAAAGCCAACCAGCAGCATCACCACATTGATGATCAGGGTGTTGCTCACCACGCGGTCAAAGTAGAAAGAGTTGAAAAACCGCGCGAAATGCTTGAGCCCTACCCATTCGCTGCCGAAAAAGCCCCGGGCGGTGCGGTAATCCCGGAAGGCGATTTGAATACCGTACAGGGGAAGATAGCGGAAGATGATGTACCAGATGAGTGGGAGCGCAAGAAGCAGGTACAGTTCCCGGGATTGCCAGATTCGCTTTCGAAGAAGCGTTTTGTGTTTCTTGTGAAGGGTTGTCATGGCCGCTCCCCGCCTCCTTTGCCAGATAGTAGGAATGGTGAAATGACTGAGGGCGTCTATGGGTGTCATGCTTTTTTGTGTGCACAGGGGCAGCAACAGTTTCGCTACTGCCCCTGCACGTATTAAGAAATTAAAGGGGTAAGAATAGTACAGTGTGGTTAGGGACCCGGGAGGGAAGGGGGATCCATACGCCACGCACCCGCTCCGCGTATCAACCACCCCGGCGCTGCGCGCCACCCCTCCTCTGGAGGGGAATGGAACGGATCAACCGCCTACAGTCCTCAGCCCTGCTCCGTTCGCCAGCTTCTTTCCACAATCCTCAGTCAGCCTGCGGGCTGACAGCTCCTTTCAAAAGGAGCCTTTTGGAGGCTTCCGGCTTGCCTTCCCCTTTAGGGCCTTTGCACCGTCTGCAGGCGGTGGGGGAATTCCACAAAGACATCAGCCTTTACGGGGTTCGCCGGAGGGGTAAGCCCCTCCGACTGTCAACCCTAGGTCCTTGAAAGCAGCTTTGCCAATCTCTAAAGCAGCTGGACCGCCTTCTTAAAATGCCTTACTTCAGTCAAAAACCTTACTTCTGCAGCGAATCGTAGTAGGTCTGGTAGATCCCTACCAGTTCATCCGCGCCCAGCTGAGCCGTGGTGGCTACGTATTCGTCCCACTTGTCAAAGCTCATTTCGCCGGTGATGAACTTGGCCTGGCATTCCAGAACGTACACGTCCAGGTCGGCCCTGATCTCGTTCAGGCGTCCGGCGGTGTCGGAATCGAACTGCGGCGCACCGTATACGGGCGTCTTCTGATAGTAGGGATCCCACACGGGCACGTTCTCCTGCACCTTTTTGCTGTAGATGTAGTTGGAGTTGCCTTCATGGCGCCAGTAGCCGAACCCGCCGCCAGGCAGGGGGCAGGCTTCGCCGACAGCCACGGCCACGCCGCGCTCGTCATTGAGCATCGCGTCGGTATAATTCCAGGTGCCGTCATCCTTCTTCTGGCAGGTGACGCCGATCAGGTCGTCGTTGAAGCAGCCAATGGTCATGGAGCCTTCCTGGGTGAAGAAGTAATCCAGGAACCTGAAGGAGACCCAGGGAGATTCATCGGCGGAGGTGATGAAGGTGTTGGAGCCCATGGAGTTGGAGTTAAGGGCGATCACCGGCTCCAGGCCGCTTTCGCTCTTGACAGGGGGCAGCGCCACATAGTTTTCATTCACCTTGGAGAACAGGTCATCGGAGCTCAGACCGAACACGCCCACATTGCCGCTGGAGAGCTTGCCGATGGACATATCATTGGTCTGGGTGAACACTTCGTTATCCAGCAGGCCTTCGGTGTACAAGGTGTTCATGTACTGCAGCGCTTGCTTCCAGGTAGGATCGGTCTTTAAGAAGCTGACCTTGCCGTCCACCAGTTGGATGTTATCATAGCCAAGGTTGCTGTACACGCCGTAGAGCCCGGAGATGATGTCGGGGCGGGCGGTGTGCTGCGCACCGGAGTCTTCCACCGCGTAGGGGATCTCATCGCCCGGATTGCCGTTCTTGTTGGGGTCCTGTGTCTTGAAGGCGCGCAGCACGTCCAAGAGTTCGGCGGTGGTGGTGGGCATTTTTAGGCCCAGGTTGTCAAGCCAGGTCTTGTTGATCCACAGGTTGCGGTGAGCGGTCAGGTTGGCCTTCAACGTGTTGATGCCCGGCAGAGTGTACAGTTTGCCATCAGCGGCGCGGGCAGCGGCGTTCACGCCGGGGTACTGCGTAAGCAGGGGCTTGAGGCCCGTGGAGTAGGCAGCCATCAGATCATCCAGCGGGGTCAACTGGCCGTCTTCCACCACGCGGGCCATGTTGGCGGCCGGGATGGTGCCCTTCATGATGATGTCGGGCAGGTCGCCGGAAGCAAACATCAGGTTGATGCGCTCGTCCCAGCCGTCAGCGCCTACAACGATCCATTCAATGTCCAGGTTCATCTTGTCCGCGATGTACTTGAGCGTAGCCATCTGGGCAGGATCGGAGATGTTGCCGGGGCGGCGGATCATCACCGTCTTTTTGACCTTTTCCTTTACGATGGGGTATCCGGTGGGGTTGAAGTTCGTGTCCGCCTGAGACAGCGCCACCAGATCCTTTTCCTCAGCAGCGGCAGGGGCCGAAAGGGGGATCAGCGTCAACACCATGAGCAGTGCGAGCAGGATCGCAGTTGCCTTTTTCATAGGTCACCCTCCTATTATATTTGGAAGACAGGGTCACGCTCACCCCATCTCCTTCTGTGTTTACTATAAACGTTCCGGGTCACGGATGCCATCATGAAATTTACGATTCCCTTCTGCTATTTTATGGATTTTGTTCAAACCCTCCCATTTCCGTTGCGGTTTATACACCCGCATGCTATAATTTTACCAATATAGGAGCCTGGGAAAGCGATGGAGAAAGCGGTTCGGAGGGCCTTAAGGGAAGGCTTTACGGAAGGCCGTAGATCGGTTTGGCCATTCAACCACCCCGTCCCCTTCGGGTCCACCCCTCCTCTGGAGGGGAATTGAACGGCGTCTTCCAACGAATTCCCCTCCAGAGGAGGGGTGGTGCGCAGCGCTGGGGTGGTTGATGCGGAGCCGGGGCAGTTGATACAGCGCCGAATGGTTCCGTGGCGTAAGGATTCCTTTGCCCGCTTCTTCCCCAAATGGTGAAATGCTTTTATTTATTCGTTTGCCTGAGAGGATGAGGCTTTTTGACATTTAAACAGACCATCAACAAGTGGACAAACATACACCAGCATATTTCCGCGCGCGTTTTTCTATCGGTATTTCTGTCCCTTTTCGCCATCTCCACGCTGCTCATCGGCACGTATTCGTTTTCCGTTTTTAATGAGATCACTGAAGTCGTCATCGAGCGCGGGCAAAGCTCGGTGAACACCATCGCCGAGCAGACGGATACGGCCATCAGCACCGTGGCCCAGACCCATGCACTTCTGTTTTCCAGCGATGACGTTTACAAGTACCTGTACAAGGCATCCAAGGAGATGCCTTCCTACGAATGGTTCCAAACCTACAACAGTGCCCAGCAGATATTGCGCCTGTGCGGCCGCGGCCAGGGGAACGTGATCATGGGCATGGCGTTGTATAAAAGCCCCCGGGAATACATCCAGTACGGCAGCTTTTACGCTATGCTCAACCCCTATGATCTGGACTCCGCCCACGCCACCGGGCTTCAAATTTACAACCGCGCGGCGTATTACGTGTCCGCCTCTACCATGAGCGACGGCAGCCGGGCTTTTCTTGTTTCGCAGCTGTACAACAGCGTTTTTGACATCATCAGCCAAGGGCTTCTGGCAAGTGGCAGCACGCTTCTTGTGATGGACCCTGACCAAAACGTCTTTAAAGAATACACCTCCGGGAAGCAGGACACGGCGCCCATCCGCGCCGCGCTGACGGAGGACGCCCAGATGAGCGGCCTGCTGGAAGGCAAGTGGCACCTGGTGTCTGCCGTTTCAAAAGGCGCGGGGCTGACCTTTGCCATGGCCTTCCCGGTCGTCAGCGCCTCCGAAAAGCTGATGGAGGTATCGCCCTGGTTCTTCCCGGCGCTGCTTGCGTCGCTGCTTGCCGCACTTCTTTTGAGCTACGGCG